>SFPH01000070.1 GCA_004552115.1 Bacteroidales bacterium | reverse complement strand
AGAGGCCTTGTTGGGCAGCGGACGGAACGGGTTGAGAAGTGGAGGGTTGTGGCTGTTGTTGAACTTGAGAGGGCTGGATAGCTGAACCGCCTGGTTTCTGCGCCGTGCAGACCGACAAGTCCGACACGTTCAGTGGAAAGAAGAATGTTCACCTGCTGAGGGTCAATGTCAACGGACGGAACGTGGACTACAACATGAACGGCAGCATCCCGAAAATCCAGGTCAAATGGAACTACAACTCGATGTTCATAGACGTCAGCACCGATTCGGACAACGTATTCAAGGCCAACAGTTTCCGCTACACTGTAAGCAACAGGGACAAGAAAACAGTCATCTATTCCGACAGCCGTCTTTCCCTGCCGGTCCTTTCATCCGGACGATACGGCATTTCCATTGCCTACAAGGATGACACAGACAGGTGGATAGAGAGCGGAAACAGGATTCAGGTCCATGTCAGCCAGCACTGGGGCAGGAACATCGCATACATAGCCGGAGCCATCCTGCTGCTTGCGGCATTGATAGCAGGCATTCTTCTTGCCTACCACAGAATCGAGAAGAACAAGGCTGAGGAGCAGTACCGCAAAAGGAAAGAGAAGCTGTCTGACAACAAGCTGAAGTTCCTCACCAACATTTCGCACGAACTCCGTACGCCTCTTACCCTGATTTACTCGCCTCTGAGGAGACTCCTGGACAAGAATGATTTCGAGCCTTCCGTCAGGAAGGAACTGAGCGGCATCCTGTCCCAGTCCCAGTATATGAACCAGCTTATCAATATGGTTCTGGACTCCCGCAAACTTGAAGAGGGATTCGGCACCGTCAACATTGCCCCTCACAGGCTCAACGACTGGATTGAAACTGTCACCGACGAGTTCCGCGCGGAATTCGAGAACAAGTCCATAAGCCTTATCTGCGACAGGGACCCCGCCATCGGATGGGTGAACTTCGACGAGAGCAAGTTCCGCATCATCCTTGGCAACCTGCTGATGAATGCCTGGAAGTACAGCGGACCGGAAACGACGGTCACCATCAGGACGAGCGCAATTGACGGATATGTAAGGATTTCCGTGATAGATAGGGGCATAGGCATCAGCGGAATAGATGCGGATGAGCTCTTCAACCGCTTCAGGCAGGGCAGCAGCCAGTCAAAGGGCTTCGGTCTCGGTCTGGCCTACACCAAACTTCTTGTGGAAACCCATCAGGGAGGAAGAATCGGTGCCTTCCCGAATCCGGACAAGGGATCCACTTTCTGGTTTGAAATTCCTATGGCGATTGAGTGCACCACGAATCTCCCGGTAAAGGCAGAAGAAATAATAGGGAATGAAGCGGCTGAAGGTGCGGACCAGATCCGGGAAAGCAACATTGACGTTACCCCATCTGATTTCAATACAGATGACTGCACCGTGCTGATAGCCGAGGATGAACCTGACCTGCTGGAATTCATAGCCAGGGAGCTCAGACCGCATTTCAAGTCCATTCTGAAGGCAACGGACGGAAAGGAGGCTCTGGAACTGGCCTCCAGGCAGTCTCCGAACATCATTGTCAGCGATGTGATGATGCCTCTGATGAACGGTTACGAGCTGTGCCGGACCATAAAGAACACCATTGAAATCAGCCACATACCGGTGATTCTGCTGACGGCTCAGGCTGACAGCCTGCACAGGGAGGAGGGATACAAGTCCGGAGCCGACATATTCCTGACCAAGCCGTTCGACATTCCTGTCCTCCTGGCTGCCATCAGGAACACCCTTCAGGCACGGAGCCTGATTCACGAGAAATACAGGAATCTCCTGAAGCCTGTCTCCCCTGCGGATGCCACCTTCAGTAATGCCGACGAGCAGTTCATCGTGAAACTTGACAAATACATCGAGTCCAACATTGCAAACGACTCGCTGAATGCGCAGATGATAACAGAGCATCTCTGCATGGGCAGGGCTACCTTCTACAAGAAGATGAAGGAAGTCGTGGGCCTCGGCATCATGGAGTACGTGACAGGCAAGAGAATGGCCCTGGCTGCCGACCTCCTGACCAGGAGCAGCCTGACCGTTTCGGAAATCTCCCAGCGCTGCGGCTACGTGGACAGCCAGTATTTCGCCAAGGTCTTCAAGCAGCATCTCGGGCAGTCCCCGAGTCTCTACCGCAAGAGCCGGTGAGCCGGCAGCAATTCCTAACTTCTCTTCCTCCAGGACAATGCCGAAATGCATGTCACGAGGCACACTTCGACCTTATCGCTTTCGTGCAATTCATCCAGGCAGGAATTGCACGAACGGCCACGCATACCCAGGCAAAAGTCAAGCGCAAGGAGAGACTTAAGGCGAGCTCCCCGCAGCGCTTGATCTTTAGCCGCCGGAGGGCATTTATTCCGGCGGCGGTGCCGTCATTTACATTGCCTAAATTAACACAGTGCAAAACCAGTTGCCCAAAAGTCTGTGAAACAAAGAAGCTTGATGAAAAGCCAAATGCGGCAGATGAGTAATGCCGGATAACGCAGGGCCAAATGACGCATAATCAGATAAACAAAGTCGGGTTCCGCAAAACCAAATCCTCGTGACATTCATTTGGACACAGACATGCCATTCTAGGGCATTGTGAGGCATCCAGGGTGTCCCAATGGAAAGGAAATGTGTCCATCTGCACCGCCTACCTGCCCCACAGCTACGTAGAACGATAGGGTGGGTGTGCAGATGAATGTCACGAGATCATTATCCAACCGGCATCTCCACGATGCGGGATAAACACGCCTCAGATCATAGCTTCATATCGTGGATGGATTGATATTGAGTAACAAGATGTGTACGTGGCCGGTCTGGCGTCAACGCAGCCGGAATATACGCCATCCGGCTGCTCAAAGCAGGCTGCGCGAGCTCCGCCGTTGGCCCGCTCCGCCCGCTTTGTGACGGCTTCCGGGCTTGGCTGTTTCACATTGACAAATTTCTCCGGATCGTTAACTTCATCGCTCGGAGAACCACGTCGGGACCTTCCACGGTGAAGGTAGATATCGTGGAAGGTTCAGAGGCAGCAGGGCGTACCCTCCACGATAATGCCCCGTTTCATGGAATGTTCAGCATCCAGGGGTGAACCATCCACGGTGAAGGTCGATATCGTGGATGGTTCAAGGGCAGCAGGGCGAACCATCCATGTTAATGCCCCGTTTCATGGAAGGTTCAGTATCCAGGAGCGAACCCTCCACGGTGAAGGTCGATATCATGGATGGTACGATCTAAAACAGCGGAACCGTCCACATTGGAGGCCCATATCATGGAAGGTTCGATATTAAGAAGTGAACCGTCCATGTAGGAGGTAGATATCGTGGAAGGTTCAAGGGCAGCAGGGCGAACCATCCACGATAATGCCCCGTATCATGGAAGGTTCAGTATCCAGGGGCGAACCATCCATGTTAATGCCCCGTTTCGTGGAAGGTTCGGTGTCCAGGGGGCGAACCATCCATGTTAATGCCCCGTTTCATGGAAGGTTCAGTATCCAGAAGCAAACCTTCCACGCCGAAGACCAATATCGTGGATGGTTCGATATAAAACAACGGAACCGTCCACATTGGAGGCCCATATCATGGATGGTTCGATATTAGGAAGTGAACCGTCCATGTAGGAGGTAGATATCGTGGAAGGTTCAGGGGAAGCAGGGCGAACCATCCATGTTAATGCCCTGTATCATGGATGGTTCGGTGTCAGAATCAAGTTATTTATGAAGACTGCTGCCTGACAAACTGCGGAAACAATTCATCCTGCGTAGCATCCGGAGAAAAAACGAATCCCTCGTAGCTGAAGCGGCGGATCTGTTCCAATGCCACCTCTATCGTCCCGGTTCCACTGGCAGCATTCATCCCGACCCCACTGGAAGCATTGCCCGGAAGTACGCCTGAATCATCAGCATTGCCCTGAATTCCTCTGCAAGCACTCGTCCCTGCCCCACTGCAAGCATTCATCCCATCCCCACTGGAAGCACCGCCCTGAAGCGCACCTGAATCATCTGCCTCGCAGGGAAAACCTCTGGAAGCATTCTCCTGAATCAGGAAACGCGCCATTGCACCCCGGCAGGTCTTCGCCCAGACTGACGGAGTCACGAGACGGCCATTCTTCATCACGTGGAAACCAGGCTCTATCACACGGATTTCGGACAGAACCCTCTTCCAGTCGAAAAGAGAGCGGAACTCCTCCGTATCCAGATAGACCAGCACCCCGTCATCAGCCTTGACACTGTCAATCAGCATCTCTGTCAGAATCGGCCTCCAGAAATCAGTAATGCGCCGACCTTCAGTGGCTTTCAACTTAAGGCCGCTCTCCATCCGGTACTGCGGAATCCCGTCGGACGGCCTTAGAAGACCGAATAGACAGGATGATATCCAGAGATGCCCATCAGCCCATTCCAGTTCGTCCATACTCAGCGTATCAGCGCGAAGATGCTTGTATGCCTGGCCGTAATACGCCATTATTGCAGGCATCACCTCCGCCTCGTCCGTTCCGAAAACATTGAAACGCCGGCGGTTAAGCTCTCCGATAGCATCGCTGCACCTGAAAGCGGAAGCAATGTCCCCAGCCGTCATCCGGCTCATCTCGGAGGCAATCCGCATTGCAATGTCAATGAAGGCCGGAGTCCCGGGAATCAGTTCCGGAACCGGCGAGAAATCTCTCATTATCTTGGCGCTGGCCAGTATTATCTGCATATAAATCTGCGGTAAAAGGTTACTTCCCGCAAATATATATAATTTTGCGTTACCTTTCGGAAGCCCTGTAGGTAACTTCAAAGATTTCCACTGGAGTAGCTGCGGTTATCTTGAAACCGGGCGCAGAATCAATGTGATACGTACTGAGCCAAAGGGATTGTGAACCGTCTGATTCGTATTCCGCATCAATGTAATCCCCCATGCAGACACGGATTCTTCCGCGGAAACGGATATGGAGACTTGAGGCGGAAAGGAATACTGAGCAAAGCTTCTGCTTTGGCATAAAGGATTCACCCTCAGCAAGATAATGAATCCCGGCCACAGTCTTTCCCCCACGGAATGAGGAATAGTCCATATCCCCGGAGACATCACACATATTGCCATGACTGAAATCATTGGTCTCCCATCCTGAGGCTGAGAAATCAAAACCCATCCCCAACAGCCTGGCATTGGTCTCGGGGCTCTCATAACAACCTGCAAACCCTATGAGGCAACCTTCAGAATGTACTCCGGCAACGATTTCACGCAATTCATCATCCGAAAAATCCTTCACATTCCCCATACAGTACATATACGGAGGGCCTACCAGCCGGCATCTGTAAAGGATATCCTCCAGGCATCTGTTCAGGCGGTATTCCATTATCATTCCCTTGAAACCTCCATCCCTGACACCATTGTAGAAAATGACATCATCACCCATAATCGAGTGCACAATCCGCCTTTCTTCCTCATCAACATATTGGACCAGCGGAGCAATACCCGATGAGCGGCATTCGTAGAGGAAATCCTCCAAAGATGAAATACGGGTCCTGTATTTCGGATATCTGGAACGGTATATATAATTGTCCATCAATTCCCTGAATGGCGTCTCCGCTATGACGACGTCCGGGACGTCATTGCCCTGAAGGTCGGTAACCTGATATCCAAGCCGCCCCTTGTAGCCGTGCATTACAATGTATTTCCCGGGAGTTGCCGTCTTGTGTACATTAGCCTCGATGTAACGGAAACCAAGTCGTG
>SFPH01000069.1 GCA_004552115.1 Bacteroidales bacterium | reverse complement strand
CTCCGTACAAGTCCGCCACCATCACCGAATTCTGGAGAAGATGGCATATTTCACTTTCATCCTGGCTGAAGGACTATCTCTACATCCCGCTCGGTGGCAACCGGAAGGGGAGTGCACGCACCTATGTCAATCTGATTGTCACGATGTTCCTCGGCGGTCTCTGGCATGGGGCTGGCTTGACGTTCGCCATCTGGGGCCTGCTGCACGGGTTTTCACTGGCATTGCACAAGGCCTGGCTCGCCCTTGTTCCGGGATCGCACAAGACAGGTGATGGAATGGGCCCGGCCACAAGGCTGCTCTCCGGCGTGCTGACCTTCCACATAGTTGTTGTCGGCTGGATCTTTTTCACCGCTCCATCTGCCGGAAAGGCCTTCGGAATGATTGCCTCGATTTTCAATGATTTCAATGCGGGAGCAGGTATTGAACTGCTGCATTCTGCAGCCCCGGCTGTCATCCTGATGCTGGCCGGATATGTGCTCCATTTCCTTCCTTCGTCCTGGAATTCATTGTCAGACAGGATATTGGGAAAATCCGGAGTGCTTGGATGCGCCATTGTCATCGCCTTTGCCATCTGGG
This sequence comes from Bacteroidales bacterium, assembly GCA_004552115.1. The sequence continues at coordinate 8,120 of SFPH01000069.1, read as the reverse complement.
CAGCTCTGCAGGCTTCCTTCCTACTGCCGGAAACTGCCGCCGGGGGACTTCCGATTTATGCCAATTTCTGATTTCCGGCAAGCGAATTTATTGCTCCCGGCTTTGCAGAATACCGGGGAAATGTCTATATTTGCATTCTGAAATCAAAACAGCACGACCGCTATGATGAAGACAGGAACATATCTCGAGATTTCCGGCAATCCGGTGGCGTCGCTGTTTTTGAAATTTAGTTGATTACCGGCCTCCCCGTCAGGGGGTGGCCGTTTTTTTGTCATTAATCTCAAGATGGAAAAGAAACTTCGGGCAACGCTCCGTCTCAGGAACGGAATGGAACTCAGGGGCTGGTCATTCGGATACGACAAGCCTTGCGACGGTGAGGTCGTGTTCTCCACGGCAATGGTGGGATATCCGGAAAGCCTTACCGACCCGTCCTACTCGGGACAGATTCTTTGTGTGACCTACCCTATCATCGGCAATTACGGCGTGCCGGACGAGGGAACAGACGCCAATGGCATCTCCCTCAATTTCGAATCGGAAAAAATCTGGGTCAGGGGACTCATCATTTCCGAATATTCGTTCCAGTACAGCCACTGGGATGCCGTCAAGAGCCTCGACCAGTGGCTCAAGGAGCAGAAGATACCTGGTATCTACGGCATTGATACAAGGGAACTTACCAAGGTCTTGAGAGAGAATGGCTCGATGCTCGGAGTCATTGTTCCGGACGGACAGGATGCCCCTTCTCCGGAAGAGGTTCACGACCCGAATCTCGACAACCAGATTGACATAGTGAGCTGCAAGGAAGTCATCCGCTACGGCTCCGGAGAGAAGAAAGTCGTCCTCGTGGACTGTGGAGTCAAGCACAATATCCTCCGCTGCTTCGTGGACAGGGGAGTTGAGCTTATAAGGGTGCCATGGGACTATGATTTCCTCAGCCTCGACTATGACGGACTCTTCATTTCCAACGGTCCCGGCAATCCTGAGTTCTGCCAGGTGACCGTAGATCGTCTCCGCAAGGCAATGGAGGGAGACAAGCCGATTTTCGGAATCTGCATGGGCAACCAGCTGCTTTCGAGGGCTGCGGGTGCCACTACATATAAGTTGAAATACGGACACAGGAGCCATAACCAGCCTGTCCGCATGCTCGGGACCAACAAATGCTACATCACGTCGCAGAACCATGGTTACGCTGTGGATTCCACCGCTCTCGGCCCTGACTGGGAGCCTTGGTTCGTGAACATGAATGACGGGACCAATGAGGGCGTGCGCCACAAGACCAAGCCTTTCTTCTCGGTCCAGTTCCATCCTGAGGCATCCAGCGGTCCTACCGACACGGAGTTCCTCTTCGACGAGTTCATCAGCAAGCTCTAAATCATTGACAGTATGAAAAATCCGAATATAAAGAAAGTTCTCATCCTCGGTTCCGGCGCATTGAAGATCGGACAGGCCGGAGAGTTTGACTATTCAGGCTCACAGGCCCTCAAGGCATTGAGCGAGGAAGGCATCGAGACAGTCCTCATCAACCCTAACATTGCCACGGTGCAGACATCCGAAGGCGTTGCCGACAAGATTTATTTCCTTCCGGTCACCCCTTACTTCGTGGAGAAAGTCATTGCCAAGGAACGTCCTCAGGGCATTCTCCTCTCATTCGGCGGCCAGACGGCCCTGAACTGCGGAGTCGAGCTCTATGAGAAAGGCGTTCTCGAGAAATATGCCGTCGAGGTGCTTGGAACTCCTGTCCAGGCCATTATGGATACCGAGGACAGGGATCTCTTCGTGAAGAAACTGGATGAAATAGATGTAAAGACCATCAAGTCTCATCCTGCCGAGTCAATGGAGGAGGCCAAGGCTGCGGCACATTCTCTCGGCTACCCTCTGATTGTCAGGGCTGCATATGCCCTCGGAGGTCTCGGGTCCGGCTTCTGCGAGAATGACGAGCAGCTCGAGGAACTCTGTACCAAGGCTTTCTCGTTCTCCCCGCAGGTTCTCGTGGAGAAATCCCTGAAGGGCTGGAAGGAAATCGAGTACGAGGTGGTCAGGGACAAGTATGACAACTGCATCACGGTCTGCAACATGGAGAACTTCGACCCTCTCGGAATACATACGGGAGAGAGCATTGTCGTGGCTCCGTCGCAGACATTGTCCAACAAGGATTACTACTACCTCCGCGAACTCTCCATCCGCATTGTCCGCCATATCGGCATCGTCGGTGAGTGCAACGTACAGTATGCATACGACCCGGATGCGATGGATTACAGGGTTATTGAGGTAAATGCCAGATTGTCAAGGTCTTCCGCTCTTGCATCCAAAGCTACCGGCTATCCGCTGGCCTTCGTTGCCGCAAAGCTCGGCCTCGGCTACGGCCTCTTCGACCTGAAGAACTCCGTCACCAAGACCACTCCGGCATTCTTCGAGCCGGCATTGGACTACATCGTCTGCAAGATTCCGCGCTGGGACCTCTCCAAGTTCCACGGCGTGTCAAGGAAGATCGGCTCGAGCATGAAGAGCGTCGGCGAGGTCATGTCGATCGGCCGCTCATTCGAGGAGGCGATTCAGAAGGGCCTCAGGATGATAGGTCAGGGCGCTCACGGATTCGTCGGCAACAAGGAACTTCAGGTGGCCGATATCGACGAGGCTCTGAAGGAGCCTACCGACAAGCGCATATTCGTGATTTCCAAGGCAATGCGCGCCGGATACACGGTTGATCAGATTCACGCTCTCACAAAGATCGACAAATGGTTCCTCGACAAGCTCTCCAACATTGTGGAGACCTACAAGGATATGCTCGGCTATGACAGTCTCGAGTCAATGCCTGAGGACCTCCTCCGACAGGCCAAGTGCCAGGGCTTCTCCGATTTCCAGATCCAGAGGGCCGTCTTCAAGGACAAGGTCAATGCCTACGAGGCCCAGGATATCGTGAGGGCTTACAGGAAGAATCTCGGCATTGTCCCGGTTGTCAAGCAGATAGATACTCTCGCAGCAGAGTTCCCGGCTGCAACCAACTATCTCTACCTTACTTACAACGGCACTTACAATGACATCAGGTTCGAGAATGACGGCAAGTCAGTCGTGGTCCTCGGCTCGGGAGCCTACCGTATCGGAAGCTCGGTGGAGTTCGACTGGTGCTCGGTGAACTGCATTGAGACCATCCGCAAGGAGGGCTACAGGGGAGTGCTCATCAACTACAATCCGGAGACCGTATCCACTGACTACGACATGTGCGACAGGCTCTATTTCGACGAGCTTACCTTCGAGAGGGTTATGGACATCATCGAGATGGAGAATCCTCACGGAACAGTCGTATCGGTGGGTGGCCAGATACCTAACAACCTGGCTCTCAGGCTTGCGCGCGCAAAGGTTCCGATTCTCGGCACGAAGGCCCAGGACATCGACAAGGCCGAGGACAGGAACAAGTTCTCCAGCATTGTGGATGCTCTCGGCGTAGATCAGCCGGAGTGGAGCGAGCTTACCACAATGGATGACGTGGACAAGTTCATCGACAAGGTGGGATTCCCTGTGCTGGTGCGTCCTTCCTACGTGCTTTCAGGCGCGGCGATGAACGTATGCTATGATTCGGAGCAGCTCCGCCATTTCCTTTCTCTTGCCTCGGATGTCTCCAAGGAGCATCCTGTGGTTATCAGCAAGTTCATGGACAGGTGCAAGGAAATCGAGTTCGATGCTGTAGCCGACTGCGGTGAGGTGCTCGCCTACGCTATCTCGGAGCATATCGAATATGCAGGAGTGCATTCCGGAGACGCCACTATTCAGTTCCCTCCGCAGAAGCTGTATGTGGAGACAGTGAGGAGAATCAAGAAGATTGCCCGCCAGATTGCGGGAGCTCTCCAGATTTCCGGACCTTTCAATATCCAGTTCCTTGCAAAGGAGAACCAGATCAAGGTCATCGAGTGCAACCTGAGGGCTTCACGAAGCTTCCCTTTTGTTTCCAAAGTATTGAAAATCAACTTTATAGAGCTTGCTACCAAGGTGATGCTCGAGAAGCATCCGGCAGCTCCGCAGAAGAGTGCATTCGACCTCGATTACGTGGGCGTGAAGTCCTCCCAGTTCTCGTTCGCGCGTCTTGAGGAGGCTGACCCGATGCTCGGTGTGGACATGTCCTCTACCGGTGAGGTGGGATGCCTCGGAGACAATCTCGACGAGGCTCTGCTCAAGTCAGTCCTCTCGGTCGGAAACACAATCCCGGCGAAGAAGATCCTGCTCTCCACCGGAGACCCTCTCCAGAAGGCGGACATGCTCAGGGCCTGCCGTATCCTCGAAGAGAACGGATATGAGCTCTATGCCACCGGCGGTACATACAAATATCTGATAGAGAACAGCATCCCTTGCACCAGAGTTCTCTGGCCGTCAGAGCGCGACGACCCTAAGTTCGATGGCAGGTTCAAGACTGCCCTGGATATGATCAGGGACAAGGAAGTGGATATGGTGATCAACATACCGAAGAATTTCACCTCGCTGGAGCTTTCCAACGGCTACATCATCCGCCGCGCTGCCATTGACTTCAATGTGCCACTCTTCACGAATGCCCGTCTTGCAGTCGCCTTCATCCGCGCATTCTGCTCGATGAGCCTCGACGACATCCAGATCAAGGCCTGGGATGAGTATTAGAATTATCAATTGACAAGACAATAATGGACAAGAACAGTTATGCATTGGGAATGAGCATTGCCCACAACATGCTCCAGTCGGGTGTCAGGGAGATTTCCTTCGACGATTTCACTGCAGGCCTCAAGGCTGCATTGACAGGTGCCGAGACTGCAATAACATATGAGGAGGCAGGTACTCTCCTGGATGAATTCTTCGGAAAGATTCAGGAGGAGCAGGCTGCCCGTCAGGCCGAGATCGGCGAGTTCATGAAGAAGGATGGCGAGACCTTCCTCGCCGCCAATGCGAAGAAGGAGGGTGTGACCGTGCTTCCGAGCGGCCTTCAGTACAAGGTCCTGAAATCTGGCGAAGGCAGGAAGCCTGGCCGCACCGACAAGGTCAGATCTCCTACGACAGGAACGAGCCGGCTGTATTCGGCGTGAATCAGGTCATTGCAGGATGGACAGAGGCGCTTCAGCTGATGTCTGAAGGCTCCGCCTGGGAGCTCTACATCCCTTACAATCTGGCTTACGGAGAGGCCGGAGCCCCGGGTGCAATCCCTCCTTATTCCGCCCTCGTGTTCAAGGTTGAGCTCATCGAGGTGTTGTAGGGCGTCCGCTTATTTTACTATATTTGCAGGAACGGGATTTTTTATCCCGAAGTAGAACCACTTGAATTATGACACTTTATATGAAGAAGTACATTATCGCAGCGGCCGCAATGCTGACCGCAATTTCAGTGTCCGCACAGGACTATGTTTCCAACAGGCCGGCTCCGGAGAACCGTCTTTTCGAGTCTCAGGCCGTTGAAAACGAGATAGTGAAGGTATCTGGCCTGCTCACGAACCCTAAACTGGCCTGGATGTTTGCAAACTGCTTCCCGAACACTCTCGACACCACCGTTCATTTCGGCAAGGACGAGGACGGGAACTGGAGAACATTCGTGTATACCGGTGACATCCACGCCATGTGGCTCAGGGATTCCGGAGCTCAGGTATGGCCTTATGTAAGGTTTGCGAAGGAAGACGAGCATCTCCGCAATCTCCTTGCGGGAGTGATCAACTGCCAGTTCTCCCTCATCTGCCATGACCCTTATGCCAATGCCTACAATGACGGCCCTACAGGCAGCGAGTGGGAGTCGGACTTCACCGAGATGAATCCTTACATCCACGAGCGCAAATGGGAGATTGATTCTCAATGCTATCCTATCCGTCTGGCTTACGAGTACTGGAAGACTACCGGCGACGATTCCGTATTCGGACCGAAGTGGGTCGAGGCGGCCGGAAAGATTCTCGAGACACTCAAGGCCCAGCAGAGGAAGAACAATCTCGGACCTTACAGTTTCCGGCGCACAACCGACCGTCAGCTCGACACCAAGTGCTGCGACGGATACGGCAATCCTGTCAATCCGGTAGGCCTCATCGTGTCTTCTTTCCGCCCTTCTGACGACGCTACCACATTCGACTTCCTCGTGCCTTCCAACTTCTTCGCTGTCAGCGCTTTGAGAAAGGCCGCAGAGATTCTTGAGACCGTAAATGGGGAGAAGAAGATGGCGAAGGAATGCCGCTCTCTCGCCAATGAGGTGGAGACTGCACTCCGCAAATATGCAGTGGTGGAGCATCCTGAGTTCGGCAAGATTTACGCATTCGAGGTGGACGGCTTCGGCAACAAGTTCCTCATGGACGATGCCAATGTTCCAAGCCTTCTTGCAATGCCATATCTCGGAACGGTATCTTTCAATGATCCAATCTGGAAGAATACCAGGAAGTTCGTGCTCAGCCAGTACAATCCTTACTTCTTCAAGGGCAAGGCTGCCGAGGGTATCGGCGGACCTCATATCGGATATGATATGGTATGGCCTATGAGCATCATAATGAGGGCAATGACTTCCGACAATGACAAGGAGATCAAGTGGTGCGTGGAGACATTGCTCAATACCGATGCGGGCACAGGCTTCATGCACGAGTCCTTCCACAAGGATGATCCTTCCAAATTCACGAGGAAGTGGTTCGCCTGGGCCAATACTCTCTTCGGCGAGATGATTCTCCACCTTATCGACGAGGGCAAGCTTGACCTTCTCAACTCGGTGAAGACCAAATAGTTTTTTATGGCGATGGAAATTTTCGCCCTGGTTACGGGCGTGCTTTTCCTTCTGTTCGAAATAAGACAGAACAATATGATGTGGCTCCTGCAGGCAATCTCGGGAGCCGCATCTGTCATTGTATTCTGCAATCAGGGGCTCTATGCCTCGATGGGACTGAACATTTATTATGTCGTCGTGGCCTTGTTCGGCTACATCTCCTGGAAGAAGGACGAGGCGAAGAGCGGGGGAGAGAGCATACATCTCCGCCGTCTGACCCTGCCTGTTGTGCTGTGGAGCGTCATTGCCCTGGCTGCCGGGACTGCCGTCTTCATCTGGATTCTCAGGCTTCTGGGCGACTCGATGTCCGGGATGGACGCATTCGTCACCGTGCTCAGTGTCATTGCCACCTGGTGGCTGGCCCGTTCCTACAAGGAGCAGTGGCTGCTCTGGATACTTGCCGACATCTTCTATGTGGTGATGTGCGCCATGCAGGGAATGTGGTGGATGACAGCTCTTTACGTATTTTACACTATCTCGGCTGCGTACGGCTTCCTGCATTGGAAGTCCGAGGGCGGTTATGTCGGGTGACTTTCCCCTCCTACATCCCGGCGATCACCTCGATTATGAACAGCAATGTGCAGGCGAGGATTTCCGTCAGCCGGACCATTATTCCCGGGCAGATGCCGAGGCAGGCGAGCAGGACCGAAGGCACGGCCAGTGTCATCAGCATTGTCGTCACCGGCAATGACAGGAGATTGGCAATGAGAAAATTCATGGGGAATGTACGGAAATGATACCAGGCTGCCGGAGCGGTGAAGACCTGGCAGGAGATGGCCAATGCGGCTGAATCCCAGATTCTCTTCATTACCGGAAAATCTCCATCTGCGGCGAACCAGGTCCTGAGGACGGGGAAGAGAAACATTATCCCTCCCATGGCAAGATAGGAAAGCTGGAATCCGGGCGAGGTTATTGCGCCCGGATTCATTGCAATCTGAATGGTCAGAGCCGCGCAAAGCACTCTTTCCGGCCGGCTGTTCCTGTGCAGGAGCCGGGCGGATTCGTTGAGGATTATGAAGAGGAATGCCCTGACAAGGGAGGGCGAGGCCCCTGTTGCCAATGTGTAAAGGCCTGACAGGATGATGGTTGCAAGGCTGCGGACCAGGTTGGCCGGTGGAGAGTTGCCGATGACGAGGAGTGCCCTTCTGATGAACAGGTAGATGATTCCCAGATGCAGACCGGAAAGCGCAAGGATGTGGGAGGCTCCGCCTTCCCTGAAGTTGCGGACGACATTGTCTGAAAGGCCGCTTCTGTCGCCGGTCAGCAGGGCTTTCAGCAGCGGGGCCGTCCCGGCATTGCGGAAAGGGAGGGAGTCGATGACTTCTTTCAGGCTTCCGGCCCAGCCTTTTGCCTGCATCGCCAGCGCTCCGGATGTCTCCGGCATT
>SFPH01000068.1 GCA_004552115.1 Bacteroidales bacterium | reverse complement strand
GATTCAGAGCCGTCAATAATGCTCGCCAATCTTTGTACTGAGCATCATTAAAACCTGGGAATGTATGCGATAAGACATAGCTCAGATTGGACATCTGCGTTTCTTTGTCAGTCCTGTCGGCTTCAAAGTATACATCCGCTTCTTTGAGAATTCGCTTGATCAGAGTTGATTTTCCAACTCGTCTTCGACCCCTGATTATCGCAAATGCAGGAACGTCACCTGATAGCAGCCTTGTGAGCCTTTCCTGCTCGTGTTTTCTATCTACGAACTTCATATAATGTTATTATGCAATGCAAACATAATGTTTTTCGCGCATAAAAACAAATATATAAGTGGTTGTGTTAATCAGTGACAGCAATTGCGGCCGACGTATTTCTGAAAAGAAAACCTGCAATTCCCTGAAATAATTCCCACTCCTCCCCGTATATAAATATAGAAAGCACAAAAATTGATGATGAATATGAAGACAACCGACAATTTCCGTGCAGACCTGCTGCTGAAAAATGTTGCTGCAGCATTGAGGGAAGGTTATATCAGCAATGAGAACGCATTGTATCTCATCGGCGTGGCTGCCGGGCGGATTGACGCTGCGGCCTTGACGGGAATGGTGAAAAAACTCTAGAAACTGCAAGAACCATGGAAGATTGGATCGTAATACCTGATGTGCACGGACGTGATTTCTGGAGAAGCGCAGTCCGTGGACGGGAGGAGGAAAAAATCATTTTCCTGGGCGACTATGTGGATCCGTATTCATGGGAGGGCATAACTCCGCATGTGGCATTTCTGGAGCTGCAGGATATCATTGAGTTCAAGAAGGCGCATCCTGACAATGTTGTCCTGCTGCTTGGAAATCACGATCTAGGATATCTCGACAGGGAGATATGCGACTGCCGCAGGGATGAACTCCGGGCCAGAAGGCTGCGTGAACTTTTCGAGAAGGAACTTGACCTGTTCGACATCGTGCATGTCGAGGGAGATGAGACAGGCAAGGCCCTCTTTTCTCACGCAGGAATTGCGGAAAGGTGGGTGAAATGCCGGGAAGACATCGTCGGCAGACTGGAAGGCTTCCGGCCGGAACGTCTGAACGAAATGCTGCACGGGAAGGAGGCGGAGCGTGAACGGTTGTTCCTGGCGCTTGGAGACATCTCCCCTGCCAGGGGCGGTCATTCGGAAGTCGGCAGTCCGGTCTGGGCAGATGTAAATGAATACCTCGAAGGAGAGAATCTCATCGACGGCTATATCCACATCTTCGGGCATACTTTCAATATGGATGGCCCGGTCAACGCAGGGCGCCGCGGCCTGTGCCTGGACTGTGCCAGGGCATTCAGTCTGAATTCCGGAATATTGCGGGCGAAATAGCCGCAATCCCTGCAATGGGGACTTTTCTGTATATTTGTTTGAAATTGTATAGTGAATATGAAAATAGTACATTTATCCGATCTGCATATCGGCAGGAGCGTATCCGGAGTGCCGATGATTGAGGAACAGCGGATGGTCCTGTTCGGACAGATCATTCCGGAAGTCAGGAAAAGCGGAGCCGATGCGGTCATCATTGCCGGGGATGTCTTCGACAGGGCCAATCCGGCGGCGGACGCCATTACCCTTTTCGATGATTTCCTTGCGGGACTTGCAATGCTGGAGACAAAGCCCGAGATATTCATCATCAGCGGAAACCACGACAGTGCCGAGCGCATCGCCTACGGCTCCAGAATCATGGAACGCAGCGGTATCCATCTCTCCCCTGTCTATGACGGGAATGTGAAGCCTGTCACCCTCAGGGACGAGCACGGGGAGATTGACTTCTACATGCTCCCTTTCGTGCGGAAATCCACAGTGCGGTATTTCTTCCCGGAAGAGGAAATAGACTCGGAGAATGACGCCATCGCTGCGGCTGTCAGGGCAATGAAAGTCAATCCTGACCGCAGGAGCGTCTGCGTGGCACATCAGTTTGTCACCGGAGCTTCGGTATCAGGTGCTGAGGAGTCCAATGTCGGCGGGCTGGACGCCGTCAATCCGACTGTGTTCTCGCAGTTCGACTATGTCGCACTTGGACATATCCACAGGCCCCAGACCGTAGCGGCGGGCATCAGGTATTGCGGAAGCCCGCTCAAGTATTCATTTGCGGAACTTGACCACAGCAAGAGCATTACCGTTGTGGACCTTGCCGGCAAGGGGGATGTGAGAATCAGCGAGATTCCACTTGTGCCCGTCAATGACTGGTACGACATCAGGGGCACATTTGCGGAGATTACCGCGAAGGAATACATTGAGGCGCATCCCGAGCTGGCGGAAGGATATCTCCGCGTCACCCTCACGGATGAGAATGATATCCCCAACGGGTACAGGAGCCTTCAGGCATTGTTCCACAATATGCTTGAAATGCATTATGACAATTCCAGGACCAGGGCCATGGGCATCACTTCAGAGACCGGTGGCGCCTCGAACAAGTCGGATGAGGAAATCATCCGCGAACTGTTCGAGCTCCAGAACGGAAGACAGATGAATGAAGAGGAAATCAACTATATAAGGAAAACAATATGCGGCCAATAGAACTTACCATGTCGGCTTTCGGCTCTTACAAGGGAACCGAGACCATTGACTTCAATAAAATAGGCGAGACAGGTGTCTTCCTCATCTCCGGTGAGACCGGGGCGGGCAAGACCACGATTTTCGATGCGATCTGCTTCGCCCTTTTCGGGGAGGCGAGCGGAGACGCCCGCAACAGCAAGATGCTGCGCTGCGCATATGCCCAGCCTACGGACAGGACATTTGTCAGGCTTAAGTTCGAATACTCCGGAAAGGAGTATGAAGTGGAGCGCTGGCTGGCTTATGAGAAGCCTTCCGAAAGACGCCGGAGGGATGCTGACGGCAATCTTGTCAACGGCAACAAGCAGGAAAAGGCAGGGGCGCTGCTCAATGTGGATGGCCGCGCGCCAATATCCGAGATCACCAATGTCGATGCTGAAATAGCCAAGATTCTGGGCATCGACTACAAGCAGTTCACAAGCATTGCAATGCTGCCTCAGGGACAGTTCCAGAAGCTTCTTCAGGCCAGCAATGACGATAAGAAAATGATTCTCCGCCAGGTATTCAAGACTGAGCGGTTCAATGATATAAAGGAGAGAATAGGGTCCGATGTCGGCAAACTGAAGGAAAAGGTCAATGAGGTCAATGCTTCCATCAGGACCAAGATTGATATGGTCCGGGGAGATGAGGCCTCTGAAAGATTCCGCGGATTCCAGGCTTTGAAAGAGGCTTATGAGACACCGGCAACTCAGCTCGACGGGATTCTTGAGGCAATCCGGGAACTGCTGAAGGAAGACAGGGGCATCCGGGATAAAGCCTCTCAAGACAAGGGGAAGCTGGAGGACGAGGAAAAGAGGCTGGATAGTCTCCGTAAGGATATTATTGACAATGAGAGACGCAAGAAGGACAAGTCCGAAAAGGAAAAGGATCTGTCAAAGTTGAATGAGAAACTTGGACCCCTTGAGGAGGATGCCGCAAAGAATTCCGAAAGGGCTTCACAGCGTGATAAAATCGTAGGAAGGAAGACGGCTTTGGAGGAAAAGTTGGCGAAATATGCTGAGGTCGCCCGGAAGGAAAATGAACTTTCAAAGCGGGAGGATGAACTGAAGAAGGCCGAGAAAAATCTTGATGAAAATATTGAGACAAGGGCGAAGCTTAACGAAAAGATTGATGCTGACTCTAAGGAGGAAAAGTCACTTGACGGATGCGAGTTGAACTTAGCGGAGGTAGAGCGAAAGGGCAAGGACCTGAAGAACCTGATCGACAGATTTCCGGAGGTTGAGAAAAAGGAGACCGAGGCGGATGATGCACGCAGGGATTGGGAAAAGAAATGCGGGCGTTTCAAAGAACTCGGAACCGCCAGGGATGAGGCAAACCGCGCCTATACGGACGCATCTGATTTCTTCCTGAGGTCTCAGGCCGGCATCCTGGCATCCGGCCTTGAGGAAGGCAAGCCTTGCCCTGTGTGCGGCTCTGTTCATCATCCGTCCAAGGCCGTTCTTGCTGAGAATGCTCCTTCCCAGGCCGATGTGGACAGGCTCAAGGAGATCTTCAAAAAGGCTGACAATGATTACACCAAGGCCTCCGTGGACTGTGCCGGAGCAAAATCCAAATATGAAGAACTTGACAAGCAGGCAAAAGAACTGCGCCGGAAGCTGGAAGATGACACATCCGGCAGGACGAAGGCCGATCTTGAAAAGGAAAGGGGAATGCTCCGCGATCAGTATGTCCGTCTGAAGTCCCAATGCGACAGGCTGGGAAAGCTCAAGGAGTCCCTTCCTGAGGACAGGAAAAAGCTGAAGAGTCTGGATGAAACTATAAGGAATGATAATTCCAGGACTGAACGCTCCAGGCTTGAGGCGGAAAAGGAAACGCTCTCTGAGAACAGGAAGGAACTGGAGTTCGAGACAGAGGCAAGAGCCAGGGAAGAGATTGAGCGTCTCGGGAAATCGGCTGAGAAATTGCAGGGCGAGATAGACAAGGCCAGCAGGGATCTTCAGGAATGCATAAAAAGCATCACGGCGGTGAATGCGGCGATTGCAGAACTGTCCAGGGGTATCCGTGAGGACCTGCCGACGGATGTGACGGAGGTCGAGGCTTCCATCAAATCTGTAGTTGATGACAGGAAAATAGCGGAGGATCTCCTGAATGCCTCAGAGACGCGGATTTCATTCAATGACTCAGTGCTTAGGGGGATTGAGACCGAATTCAGCACGCATAAGACCGTCATGAATGAATTTTCCTGGAAGGATAATCTCTTCAAGACTCTCAGTGGACAGCTCAATGGAAAGCAGAAAGTGGATCTGGAGGCATTTGCCCAGATGGATTTCTTCAACCGAATTCTCTACAAGGCATCCAGGCGGCTGGGCGAGATGACCAATGGCCAATATGACCTGGTGAGGGAGGAAGAGCCTGCTGACAAACGGAGCCAGACCGGTCTTGGCATCAGCGTCCTCGACCATTACAGCGGAACCGAACGCTCTGTGAGGAGTCTTTCCGGAGGAGAAACTTTCCTTGCTTCCCTTGCCCTTGCGCTCGGTCTTTCGGATGAGACCCAGTGCAGTGTCGGCGGCGTCAGGATTGATACGATGTTCATTGACGAGGGCTTTGGAAGTCTTAGCCCGGATGTCCTGAGGCTAGCTCTGGTCACTCTCCAGGATCTCGCTGACAAGGGTACTCTCATCGGTCTCATCTCTCACGTTGAGAGCATGAAGGGCATGTACCGGAGAATTGATGTGAGGAAAACGGATCAGGGCTCTACAATCAATCTGGCAGAGTGAAGATTTTTGCCGCAACGAGAGAGTTTGGCATAGTTATTGCTAATCAAAAGGCCGTCGGAATTTCCGGCAGCCTTTTTTTAGCTCTTTGACATTGACTTTAATTATCTCTTCGTGAAAGAAGGATTTTAGGTTTTTGCACATTTTTAAATTTCAAGCAACCCAGTGTTTTATTCACTGGAGAACCGGGATAGTTTCACTTGCCTTGTACTACCCCACCCGTTCTCAACCACAAGGCAAGAAAACTTAAAATTCTTTAAACATGAAAGATTTTAAGAAAAGTCAACTGACAGCAGTCAAAAGGGCATGTGAAATCATGGCCTCAAGGTTCAACCTCCAAGGGTATTTCGCCAAGGACCTGTATTCTCGGACATTGGAGAAGGTGTGGAGGTCGGCGTATGACGAAAGCAGGGATATGTTCCCATATGCCTGCACAGTTGCCAAGAACGTCGCCTTGGACATACTG
>SFPH01000067.1 GCA_004552115.1 Bacteroidales bacterium | reverse complement strand
ACTGCGCGACGACCCTCAGCGGAGACTGAAGATTCTGCGCTGGGCCCTCGGAAGAGGATACACTTACGAAGAAATCTCCCCTCTGCTGGAAGACTTGGAAAAGGGTGGCTGCGGCTGTGACGGATAGCCGTATGCTTTTGGCTATCCGTAATTTTGAGTACCATAATTGGCGTTGTAGCTTTGCTGAAAATAATAACCGATGGCAATGGATAAAGATGAATTCCTCCTCCTGATTGACCGTCTGAGGAGTCAATATGAAAAAGACCTGTCGTCTGCCGATGTGGACGATGAGGATCTTTGGGCGGCTACATTACAGTTGCTGACGCTTGTTTTCGGCAGGGAGAAATCCCTCCTTGTGCAACGCTGGCTGTTCGATTCCGAGTGCGGACGCTACCCGACCGAAGACTTCCCTTTCAGGAGTGCCGATGAGTTATGGAATTATATGAAAACCAATTAAATTCAAGTATATGTCAATTGAAACTGTCAAGCTCCAGATCGTAAACCGGTCTAAGCATAATCTCCCCGCTTATGCAACGGCCCTTTCCGCAGGAATGGACCTCAAGGCGGACATCGATGTGCCAATCGTGCTCCATCCATCGGAGCGTTTTCTCGTTCCTACGGGCATATATATAGCCCTCCCGGAAGGATATGAGGCTCAGATACGCCCCCGCAGCGGTCTTGCCTGCAAATATGGCGTGACCGTGGCCAATGCTCCCGGCACCATTGACGCCGATTACAGAGGAGAGATCAAGGTCTGCCTCATCAACCTCTCCGGAGACAATTTTGTCATCAATCCGGGCGAGAGGGTGGCCCAGATGGTAGTGGCCCGTTGTGCCAGGGTGGAATGGACAGAGGTCGCCTCCCTTGATGAGACCGAAAGGGGAGAGGGCGGTTTCGGCAGCACGGGACGTTAGCAATCTTCACAAATTACTTAATGGAACTGGAACAGATATATGATATCTTCCTCCGTTGCGGGGGAAGATTGACGACTGATAGCCGCAAGATAAGCGGCGGTGAACTTTTTCTGGCTCTCAAGGGCGAGAACTTCGACGGCAATCTCTATGCGATGAAGGCACTCGAAGCCGGTGCCGCCTATGCCGTGGTGGAGAAAAGCTGCCCAGACACTGACGGACGTCTCATCTTCGTGGACAGCACTTTCCAGACCCTCAGGGCCCTGGCCAGTCTTCACCGGGAAAGCCTTCGCGTCTCAGGCGGCAGACTGCCGGTCATAGCCCTTACCGGCACCAACGGCAAGACCACTACAAAGGAACTGATAAGGGCCGTGCTTTCCACACGCTACAGGGTTTCCGCCACTCAAGGCAATCTGAACAATGACATAGGAGTGCCGCTGACCCTGCTTTCCTTCACTGGACAGACTCAGATAGGCCTGGTCGAAATGGGGGCCAGCCATCCCGGCGACATAGTCAGCCTGGTCGAGGTCGCCCATCCCGACTATGGCCTGATTACCAATGTCGGAAAGGCCCATCTGCTGGGCTTCGGCAGTTTCGAGGGCGTAAAGAAGACAAAGGGTGAGATCTACGATTATATCGCAACGGCTCCCTCGTCAAGTCGTATTGTCTTTGTCAATCAGGACAATGAACACTTGAGGGAAATGCTTGGGGAAAGGCCCGGACTCAAGGCAGTTCCCTACGGCGTGCACTCCGAGGGCGCCCGCCTGCTACCCTGCGATGCGGAGCATCCTTTCCTGCGCCTCGTCGTGGACGGGCTGGAGATAGACACCAGACTCGTTGGGGCATACAATGCCGACAATGTGATGGCCGCCCTTGCAGTTGGCCGCTATTTCGGAGTGGAACTGAAGGATGCTGCCGCAGCCATCTCGGCCTATGAGCCTGCCAACAGCCGCTCGCAGATGCTCCGTACTTCCCGAAATACCCTCATAGTGGATGCCTACAATGCCAATCCGTCCAGTATGGAGGTGGCTTTGGACAACTTTGCCGGAATCGTGGCCGATTGCAAGATTGCCCTTCTGGGAGATATGAGGGAACTGGGTGAAGATTCCGCTGCGGAACACCTGAAGCTGCGTCGCCGTGTAGAGTCTATGATTGCATCCGGACAATTGACTTCCGCCTGTTTCGTGGGAAGTGAGTTCGCCAGGAGCGGAGACAGTTTCGAATCTTCCGAGGCCCTTGCCGATTACCTTCGCAGAAAACAGATCGCGGGAGCGACCATTCTGATAAAGGGCTCCCGCGGTGTGCGTATGGAGAACGTCATAGACGCACTCCGTTAATTGTCATACAGCCGCAAACTTCAGAGTTCTATGGCCTTGCCATAGACTCTGCGGCGGCGGTGCTGGCGAAGATCGAATCCGTTCCAAAGGTTGGCGACAGCGTAATTGTCCTCGAGTTCGGGGTTGGTCTCCGCATACTTGAAACCGCCCTCAACAACTCTGGAGAAGAGGTCCGTTATGAGCATTGCCGGAACGCCTTTAGACTGAAGGGACGGTTCGACTGCAATAAGCAGCATCTCTATGGTGTCAGCCTTGCTGAAGTAAAGGGCTTTGAGCAGGTGCCACCATCCGAAAGGAAGGTAACGGCCACCTGACTTGCGCAGAGCTTCATTCATAGAAGGAAGCATTACGCCGAAAGCCACCAGATTGTCGTTTTCGTCATTCACGAACGAGACATACCTGAGGTCCACAAGTGAAAGGTAGAGCTTAACATACTGGTCAATCTGTTTCTTGGACAGTATGGAGTAACCGTAGAGCTTGCAATAGGTACGGTTCACAAGGTCGAAGAGCTTCTGCCCTATGTCCATACGTTTGATTTCCTTGCGGGTGTAGCGTACCACGTGAATCTTGTTCCTCTCTGCCACTATGCGGGCGAGCTTGAGGTACTTTTCGTCGAGCTTTTCCGGTATGGTGATGCGCCTTTCAAGCCAGTCTGTGCATTTTCTGTAGCCGAGCGCCTCGAGATGATGCTTATAGTACTCGTGATTGTAGAAGGTTATCAATGTCCCTTCTTCCTCGAAGCCTTCCACAAGCATGCCCTCGGTGTCGAAGTCGGTGAAGCCCAGGGGTCCCTCTATTTCCTCCATACCCCTCTCTTTGCCCCATTTCTCGACAGACTTCAGCAGGGCTGCGGACACTTCGGTATCATCGATGAAATCAATCCAGCCGAAGCGGACCTTCCTGCATTTCCAAGCTTCGTTCGCGCGTGGGTTGATGATTGCCGCGCAGCGTCCGACAAGTTTTCCGTCCTTGTAAGCAAGGAAATATTCGGCCTGGCAAAATTCGAATGCGGCATTCTGCTTCCTGTCAAAAGTCTTGAAATCGTCGGCTTCTAGAGTGGGGACATAATAGGGATTGCCTTTGTACAAGACGTTCGGGAAAGAACAGAAAAGTTCCATTTCCTTCCTGGAGGCAGCGATGTGAATTTCAATAGCCATTTCAGTTTAAGATTTTAGTTTGCGTTTTCAGCCTCTCCTTAAGCAGGCAAGCAAAGTTATATAATTTTAATTTTAATCCAAATTAGCTATATTTGCGCCCTGAAATATCGCCGACAGGGCCGTCATTTTGGTCGGACTTCGGCAGTGTGCTTGGTAACCACTTAAAAAACAAGGTATTATGAATAATTCTCCAAAGGGAAGGACTGTTTCCTTCTCGGTCTGTTTCCTCCTGATGGCCATACTTTTCAATGTATGTCTCATCGCCTCGAATCTTTTTGAAACCAAACTTTTCGTACTCGGAGCCATTTCTCTGACGGGAGGAGTTGTCATTTTCCCGGTCTCGTACATACTCAATGACTGTATTGTCGAGGTCTGGGGTTACAAGAAGGCGCGTCTTGTCATCTGGACCGGCTTCGCAATGAACTTCTTTGTCGTGCTTACGGCCCAGCTCGTCCGTCTGCTTCCGGCAGCTCCGTTCTGGGATGGCGGCGCCCATTTCGACTATGTATTCGCCCTGGCCCCACGCATCACCCTTGCTTCTATGCTTGCCTTTGTGAGCGGCTCGAGCGTCAATGCCTGGGTAATGAGCAGGATGAAGGTAGCCAGTTCAGGCAAGCGTTTCTCGCTCAGGGCCATAGTCTCTACCATAGCGGGGGAGACCATAGATTCCCTGATTTTCTTCCCTATCGCATTCTGGGGCCTCGAAGCAGGCAATATGCTTAAACTGATGCTCACCCAGATAATTGTAAAGACTCTCTACGAGATAATCATTCTCCCTGTGACTATGACCGTCGTTAAAAAGGTAAAGAAAATCGAAGGAGAGGATGTGTATGACGGTCATATTTCCTACAATCCTTTCAAAATCGGAGATCTCCGGTAATTCGCTATGGACCAGACAAGAAAAGGAGAGGGCCTGAAATCCCTCGGCAGCAAGACGGTTTACAGGGATGACTATGCCCCTGAAGTGCTTGAGACTTTTATGAACAGGCACACTGACAATGACTATTGGGTAAGGTTCAACTGCCCTGAGTTCACCAGCCTATGTCCCATAACCGGACAGCCGGACTTTGCCGAAATACGCATCAGTTATGTCCCGGACCTGAAGATGGTCGAGAGCAAGAGCCTCAAGCTCTATCTCTTCAGCTTCCGCAACCGCGGAGATTTCCACGAGGACTGTGTGAACATAATAATGAAGGACCTGATCGCCCTGATGGATCCCAAGTATATAGAGGTGACCGGTCTGTTTACCCCGAGGGGCGGTATATCGATATGGCCTTACGCAAATTACGGCCGTCCCGGCACCGAATGGGAGGAACTGGCCGCAAAGCGCTTCAAAGAACACGAGTAAGTCTTAGTCCACTTCGAAATCGAGACAGCAGCGGAGTTCGGTATATGGCCGGACTTTGCCGTTGGCGACAGCGACGTGCGCAGGATGGACTGCATAGCCCTTCAGTGCCTCCTCCGATTCGAGCAGGCTGTCGAGCATAAGATCCGCATTGGAGGAGTCCAGCCGTCCGTCGATGATCACCTTGATGTCAATCAGACCTGGAATCTGACCTTTCAGGGCTTCCAGGCCGGCTTTGATTTCTTTCTTGACAGCGCTTTTCTCGGCCTCGCCGAGCTCGCTTTTGAGTTTCCAGAGTATGATGTGCCTTACCATAGCCTCTTCTTCTTCATATTGCCGCCCATAAACTGCTTCATTGCCTTGCGGGTGCCCTCGAACTGCTTGAGCAGTTTGTTGACTTCCTGAAGCGATGTCCCGGAGCCGTCTGCGATTCTCTTGCGGCGGCTTCCGTTGATTATCTCCGGACGCTCCCTTTCGGCCGGGGTCATTGACATTATTATGGCTTCGATGCCCTTGAAGGCCTTTTCGTTGTCGATATCGACATCCTTGATGGCCTTGCCTACGCCCGGAAGCATCGATGCGAGCTCCTTGATGTCGCCCATTTTCTTGACCTGCTGAATCTGGTTGTAGAAGTCCATAAGGGTGAACTGGTCCTTGGCGAGTTTCTTCTTCAGCTCGCGGGCTTCCTTCTCGTCATACGCCTCCTGGGCCTTCTCTACGAGGGAAACCACGTCGCCCATGCCGAGTATGCGGTCTGCGATACGCTCCGGATGGAAGACGTCGAGGGCCTCCATCTTCTCGCCTGTGGAAATGAATTTGATAGGCTTGCCCGTTACCGCCCTTATCGAGAGAGCCGCACCTCCGCGGGTATCACCATCCATCTTGGTGAGTACGACTCCGTCGAAATCCAGTCTCTCATTGAAGGCCCTGGCGGTCTCCACTGCGTCCTGACCGGTCATCGCATCCACTACGAAGAGGGTTTCGCTTGGCTTGACTGCAGCGTGCAGGGCTGAAATCTCGTCCATCA
>SFPH01000066.1 GCA_004552115.1 Bacteroidales bacterium | reverse complement strand
GATATGGAACAACGGAGAATATGGACCAGACTGTCCCTATCACAACAGAAAGTGATACGAAGACAGAAAATAAGACAGAGATTCATATTCTGGCAGCAGCCAGCATGACAGATGTTTTAAATGAGCTTGGAAAATCCTACGAAAAGGAACATCCAGATGTAAGGCTTACTTTTACGTATGATTCTTCTGGAACACTACAGACACAGATTGAAGAAGGTGCGCCTGCGGATGTGTTTCTTTCTGCAGCTACCCAGCAGATGAATGCATTAAAGGAACAGGGACTTATGGAGGAGGATAGTATTATACGATTACTGGAGAATGAAGTAGTCCTGATCAAACCAGAAGGATCTGACCTGGATATTCAGACCTTTGAAGATGTTGCTACAGATAAAGTGGAAATGGTAGCAATCGGCAATTCAGATGTTCCGGTAGGGCAGTATACGGAAACCATTTATAAAAACATGGGCTTGTGGAAAAAGATTAAGGAAAAGGCAAATCTGGGAACCAATGTGCGTCAGGTCTTAGACTGGGTAGCAACGAAGAATGTAGACTGTGGAATTGTGTATGCAACGGATGCTGCCATTGAAGATCGGGTGGAGGTTGTATGTGCAGCCCCGGCAGACAGCTGTGAGCAGGCTATTTATCCGGCAGGTGTAGTGAAAGCAACGGAGCATGAGGAAGAAGCACAAGAATTTTTAGATTTCCTGAAAACAGATGAGGCGAAAAAAGCCTTTGAAAAATATAAATTTACTTACATTTATTCAGAATAGCTTTACACATCGAGGAGGGAAATATGGATTTCACACCGATTCTATTATCATTAAAAACGGCAGTGGCAGCTACATGCATTACCTTTTTTCTTGGTATTTATGCAGCATGGAAAACCGCCAACATGAAATACGGAAAAGGGATATTGCTCTTGCTCACGAGGCGTTTGCTTCATTGATGAGTAATACGGAGATGATCCTGAACAGCGATGCTCGTGAGAATCCTTGCAAGTATAAAGCACTGACAGCGTCAACTCTTGAGACTTGTGCGGTTGAAAAGATCAAGTTGGCCTGTTCCGACTCTCCATTTGATGCGGATGAAGTGAAATTGATTTCAGGACAAAGGTTTCCCGACATCGTTGCAGACAATTATTACGGTATAGAGGTCAAATCAACCAAAGAGAATCATTGGACGTCGACGGGCAGCAGTATTGTCGAGACAACCCGGATAGAGAATGTGGATGATATCTATATGCTGTTCGGCAAGCTTGGTGGCGATGTGCCTCAATTCAGATGCCGTCCTTATCAGGATGTTCTCTATGATATTGCCGTCACTCATTCTCCAAGATATCTGATCAATATGGAATTGGAGAAGAAGGATACGATATTCTCAAAAATGGGAACAACGTATGACGATTTCAGGACATCGCCGGATTCCATTTCCATTGCAAGGCGGTATTATAGGGAACGGGCGAAGAAGAATAATCGTCAGGAGATGCCTTGGTGGATAACATCTGAAAATCTCGAAAGCGCACATTCATTTAATATCAGATTGTGGAAATCTCTTGATTTGAGGGAGAAGAGGGAATTGCAGGCCAAATGTATGATTCTTTTCCCTGAAGCTCTTAATCCTGATAGAAGCATGACAAAGTACAACAATACCACTCTATGGTTGTGCTCATACAATCAGGTAATAAATCCGAATATCCGGGATTTGTATTCTGCTGGCGGAAAGATTACACATGTGGATGGAGAGCGCCTGCAGAAACCTGTCGCACAAGTTTTCAATGTCATCGTCGATTACGCTGATGACATAAAAGCATTGCTTCGACATCCGTCCGGAGAAATGCGGCTGATGATAGAGGAGTTCAATCCGGTTCTTTTGGAGGGCGATGATTTGTATGAGAATTGGCTTGCAATATGCTGCGAACTTGCAGGGAAGAAGGGCGTACCTCTCAGGGAGTGGATTGAAAAGAAGCCGGTTTTTACATTCTCCAGGTAGGAACGATTTCAATTCACAGGTACGGGTTTGAGTGCCCGTGCCTTTTTGTTTACGGCTTCGCCGGCCTTGTGGACATTCGGACCGTAAAGAGCCATCGCATTGATCAGGCCCAGATATACCAGCACTTTTCTGGCATTGACGCCAGCATCGCCGTCGCCGGATTTACGGGAAGGAGCTGCAGGACTGATCTGCACGGGGATTATTCTGCGGCAATCCCTATTTCCTCTTCCTCTCCGCCCTCTGCTTGGAAAGCCTGATGGCCGCCTTGACCTTGGCCTTGCGGGCGGCCTTGTTGCCCTTGGAAGGGGCGGAATCATCCGCAGGGCCTTTTTCGGCACGCTCCTCGAACCCGGTCTCGACAAGTTCATAGTCAAGCAGTTTCTGCTCGATGTCGGCGGACTTCACGCGGATTTTCACACGGTCGCCCAGATTGTAGATGACACCGGTGCGGCGGCCGACAATGCGGTATTTCTCCTGGTCGAACTCGAAGAAGTCGGACTTGATATCGCGCAGGGCTACCATTCCCTCGATCTTCGTCGGGTCGATTTCCACGTACATGCCCCACTCGGTCAGGCCGGAAATATTGCCTTCGAACTCACCGCCTACCTTGTCCTGCATGAACTCCACCAGCTTGTACTTGATGCTGGACCTTTCGGCCTCCGCAGCCACCACCTCGCGGGCGGAGGCATATTGGCATTGCTCCTCGTAGTAATCCTTGCTCTGGGAGTCGGCCCCGTCCAGATACATTGCCAGAAGGCGGTGCACCATAGTGTCAGGGTAGCGCCTGATAGGGGAGGTGAAATGAGTGTAGAACTTGAAGGCCAGGCCGTAGTGGCCAATGTTGTCGGTGCTGTAGCAGGCCTTGGCCATTGACCTCAGGGCCAGCATTTCGATGGCATTGAACTCAGGCTTGTCCTTTGCGTCGGACAGGAGGGAGTTGAGAGCCTTGGCCAGGCCACGGCCCTCGGCACCGCCTTCCATCTTGTATCCGAAATTGCCTGCGAACTCCCTCAGGCCCTGGATTTTCTCCCCGTTAGGCTCGTCGTGGATACGGTAAACGAAGGTCTTCGCCTTCTTCTTTGCCACCCCGTCCATCTTGCCGCAGGTAGCTATGAACTCGGCCACTGACCTGTTGGCCAGAAGCATGAACTCCTCGATGAGCCAGTTGGCCTCCTTGGAAATCTTCTGATATACGCGTACCGGACGGCCCTTCTCATCCACTTCCACCTTCATTTCCGGTCTTTCGAAACTGATGGCTCCGGATGCGAACCTCTTCTTGCGCAGCCTCGTGGCGATGTCGTGCAGTTTCAATATTGCCTCCTTCAGCTCACGCGGGATAATGCAGCCCTCCAATGCTCCCTCGCCGATAGCCGCCTCGCTGCGTCCTTCCGCCTTGGCCCGGCGCTCCGCAGCCTCCGGGGAAGCCTCCAGCACAGGGTCCTTCACGGCCGCATTGATGCCGTCCGTACCGCCCCTGAGCTCCATTTCAAGGGATTTTTCACCATTGTCAATGATCTGCTGCGCAGTCTCGTAGGCGAAGCGGTAGTCGGACCTGATCACTGTCCTTCCGAACCACTGCCCGGCCACCTTGCCGAGAGGCGTTATCTCGAACACGGCCGAGAATGTCAGCTTGTCCTCATTCGGACGGAGGGAGCAGAGCTTGTTCGAAAGCTTTTCCGGCAGCATCGGCACCGTGCGGTCCACCAGATACACCGATGTGCCGCGGGAACGGGCCTCGTTGTCCACTACGGAACCAGGTGTCACATAATAAGATACGTCGGCGATATGCACGCCAACCTCGTAATTCCCGTTGTCCAGGGTCCTGAAGGAAAGAGCGTCGTCGAAATCCTTCGCATCCTCCGGGTCAATGGTGAAAGTCAATATATTCCTGAAGTCCTTCCTACCCTTCAGATCCTTCGCGGCAATCTTCTCCGAGATCTCATCGGCCGCATTCTCCACCTCCGGGGCGAATCTGTAAGGCAATGCGTATTCGGCGAGGATCGCATGCATCTCGGTATCATTCTCTCCCGGCGCTCCGAGCACATCCACGGCGGCCACCTTCATTCCCGTACGGACGCCCATTTCCCGGCTTTCCCCGTCCACGGTCTCGAAGAGCCCGGCCACGGTGTATTCCTTGCCGCCGGCCTGCCTGAGGAAGCCGGTCTCGGGATAGGCGCCCTTGCGCTTCATGTAAATTTTTCCCTTCGGGTCAGCCACGTCAATGCGGATGTCGTATGGCATTGTCCTGCTCTGCATCAGCACCCAGGCCTGTCCTCCCACGATCTGGAGAACCCCGACGAAAGGCCTCGGTGACCGCTCCAGTATCTCTTTGACGCTACCCTCGCACCTCTTGGTCTCCGTTTTCTCCTTCGTCACGGATACCCGGACCTTGTCCCCGTTCAGGGCGCCTCTGGCCTTGTCCATCCTCACGAAGACATCGTCTCCTTCCTCCACCTTCACGAAAATATTCTTGTCCCTCATCATCTGCACGATGCCGATGACTTCTGCTATCTCCTTGTTGCGGTTCTCTTTTCTGCTCTTTCTGAAAATATTGCCGCTCGAACGTTTGGTATTGGAATGCCCCTGTCCGCGGTCGCCTCCTTTGCGTCTTCTTCTGTCTGCCATTGTCAATTTGAATGTTGATGCGAAATTCGCAGTTATAATATATCCGCTATGCACTGAAAAAATAGTATCTTTGCAAAGCAAAAGCATATTTTTTGATTGCAGTGCAAATGTAAGAATAAAATAACAAAAGCATTTTAATATGGACAGAAAAGTTCTTCTTATGATTCTCGATGGCTGGGGAGAGGGCAAGCACGACCACTCCAATGCCATCTACACCCAGGGCGCACCATTCATTGACACACTTCGCGCCAAATATCCGATGAGCCATCTCCAGGCTTGCGGAGAATATGTCGGACTTCCTGACGGACAGATGGGAAACTCTGAGGTCGGTCACATGAATCTCGGTGCCGGAAGAGTTGTATATCAAGACCTTATGAAGATCAACAAGGCCTGCCGCGAGCACAAGCTTCTGGACAGGGCCGAGGTCAAGGGCGTATATGATTATGTAAAGCAGAGCGGAAAGAAGCTCCACCTTCTCGGCCTCTGCTCCCGCGGCGGAGTCCACAGCTCCCTCGAGCATTATTTCGAGTTCCTCAATGTGGCCAAGGAATACGGCCTCGAGGATGTATATGTACACTGCTTCATGGACGGCCGTGACACCGACCCGCACAGTGGCGCAGGCTTCGTGGCCGAGCTCGAGCAGCACATGGCTGCAAGTACCGGAAAGGTAGCCTCTGTCTGCGGACGCTTCTATGCGATGGACAGGGACAAGAGATGGGAGCGCATACAGCAGGCCTACAACCTTCTCGTGAAGGGTGAGGGTGCCGCATTCACATCTGCAGCCGAGGGCATCAAGGCTTCCTACGATGCCGATGTGACCGACGAATTCATCAAGCCTATCGTCATTACAGGTGCTGACGGTAAGCCACTTGCAAAGATTGAGGAGGGCGATGCGGTCATCTTCATGAACTTCCGCAACGACCGCGCACGCGAAATCACCGCCGTTCTCACCCAGAACGACATGCCTGATTTCGGAATGAAGGTCATCCCGAACCTCTACTACTGCTGCATGACCCCATACGACGCATCATTTACCGGACTCCACATCCTCTTTGACAAGGAACTCGTGCAGGACACCCTCGGCGAGGTGGTTTCCAAGGCCGGAAAGCGTCAGCTCCGCATTGCCGAGACCGAGAAATACGCACACGTGACATTCTTCTTCAACGGAGGCCGCGAGACTCCTTTCGAGAACGAGGACAGGATTCTGGTGAACTCTCCGAAAGTTGCAACATACGACCTCCAGCCTGAGATGAGCGCTCCGGAAGTTACCGAGAAGCTCGTGGAGGCCATCAACACCGAGAAGGAGGATCTCATCATCCTGAACTTTGCAAACGGTGACATGGTCGGCCACACAGGCGTATATGACGCTATCTGCAAGGCTGTTAAATGCATTGACGGCTGCGTGGAGAAGGTTGTCAACGCCGCCATCGAACACGGATACGCCATCCTTCTCACCGCCGACCACGGCAATGCCGACAATGCCGTGAATCCTGACGGCAGCCCTAACACCGCACACTCCCTCAACCTCGTCCAGTTCATCGTGATCAATGCCGGCGACGACGTGAAGGAAGTAAAGGATGGCGCCCTCTGCAATGTGGCCCCTACCATCCTCAAGCTTATGGGCATTCCGCAGCCTGCGGCAATGGAGGCAGAGCCTCTCATCTGATAACGGATCAAGACAATGACAAAGCTCAGAATAGCAGGAAGGAGTCTTCCGGATATGCCTTGGCAGGACAGGCCTGAAGGGTGCTCCGACGTACTCTGGAGATATTCAGCCAATCCTGTCATAAGACGAGACCTTCTTCCTGATTCAAACAGCATATTCAACTCCGCCGTGGTCCCTTTCAAAGGGGGCTACGCCGGAGTTTTCAGATGTGACGACAAGAACCGCAGGATGGCCCTGCACGCCGGCTTCTCGAAAGACGGACTGAATTGGGACATCAATCCCGAGACCATCCGTTTCGAGGGCGCTGACCCGGAAATCGGCGAGTGGGTCTACGGATATGACCCGAGAGTGGCCGAGATTGACGGAAGGTACTACGTGACCTGGTGCAACGGCTATCACGGTCCGACAATCGGCCTTGCCTGGACGGACGACTTCAGGACATTCCACCAGCTTGAGAATGCCTTCCTGCCTTACAACAGGAACGGAGTCCTCTTCCCGAGGAAGATAAACGGCAAGTTCGCCCTTCTTTCCCGTCCGAGTGACACCGGCCACACGGCATTCGGAGACATATTCTACTCCGAGTCCCCGGATCTGGAATACTGGGGACACCACCGCCACGTGATGGCTCCCGCCCCGTTCGAGCAGAGCGCCTGGCAATGCATGAAGATTGGTGCAGGACCTGTGCCGATCGAGACATCCGAGGGCTGGCTGCTGCTGTTTCACGGAGTGCTGAATTCCTGCAACGGATATGTCTACGCATTCGGCTCCGCTCTCCTGGACCTTGACCAGCCGTGGAAACCGATTGCCAGAAGCGGACAGTATCTCATATCGCCGAGGGAGATTTACGAACTGGCAGGGGACGTCCCGAACGTGACCTTCCCATGCGCCTCTCTCCACGACCCCGAGACCGGCAGGATCGCCGTCTATTACGGATGCGCCGACACGGTCACGGGCCTCGCATTCGGCTATATCCCTGAGATCATTGAATTCACGAAGCGGACCAGCATATTGTAACACATACACATAACACTTAAACTGATATGAAACTGAAATTTGCGGCATCGGCAGTCCTTCTCGCCATGGCATTTTCATGCTCGGCACCTGAAGACTATGCCGGTTACGTTGATACGAAGATTGGAAGCGGAGGTCACGGACACGTTTTCGTGGGCGCCAGCGTTCCATTCGGCCTTGTCCAGCTCGGGCCTACCAGTATTCCCCAGCAATGGGACTGGTGCTCCGGCTACCATGACAGCGATTCCACGGTGATCGGATTCTCCCACACCCATCTTGAGGGGACCGGAATCGGAGACCTCTTCGACATTACCGTGATGCCTGTCACCGGCAGCGTGGAGTATTCCAGGGAAGGACTCTGGTCGTACGCCGACAGGTCCAGGGAGGTTGCAGAGCCTGATTACTACAGCGTTCCTCTGCTCCGCTACGATATTCTGGCCGAGATGACGGCCACATCCAGGGTCGGATTCCACAGATATACATTCCCGGCCTCCGATTCCACGGCCATCGTGTTTGATTTGGAGAACGGAGGATGCTGGGACAAGGCCACGGACACCAGGATTGAGGCTGAGGGCAATGATGCCCTGAAGGGCTGGAGATTTTCCAGGGGCTGGGCCAGGAACCAGAAAGTATTCTTCTATGCCAAGTTCAGCAAGCCTTTCGAAAGCGTGGAGAACATCGGGCAATACGCCAGGGTGAATTTTGACCTTGCCGAAGGCGAAAAGATAATGCTGAAAGTCGCGATTTCTCCTGTTGACATTGACGGAGCGAAGGCTAACATGGCCGCCGAACTCCCGGGCTGGGATTTCGAGAAGACCAGGGAGGCTGCCAGAAACGCCTGGAACAGGGAACTTTCCAAAATCCGCATCGAAACCGGTGATGTGGACGAAAGGACAATCTTCTACACGGCCCTCTACCACACGATGATACAGCCGTCCGAGTTCTGCGACGTCAACGGGGACTACCGCGGGGCCGACGGGGACATCCACCGGAACAATGACTTCAAGACATACACAACATTCTCATTGTGGGATACTTACAGGGCTGCCATGCCTCTGATGACAGTGATTCATCCGGAAAAGATCAGGGACATCGCCAGGACAATGATGAAAATCCACGAGGAGCAGGGCAAGCTGCCCGTATGGCATCTCTGGGGCAATGAGACCGACTGCATGGTCGGCAACCCGGGTGTAATCGCATTGGCCGACATCCTGGTCAAGGACTTCGAAGGCTTCGACAAGGAACAGGCCTACAATGCCCTCAGGGAGTCTGAGATGCGTCCCGACAGGGGCCAGGACATCCGTATGGAATGCGGCTTCATCCCGGCTGACAGGGATTTCAACGAGTCCGTGGCCTACGATATGGAGTATGCCATAGCAGACGGGGCAATGGCTGCTGCCGCCCGCCGTCTCGGCAAGGAGGAAGATTATGCCTATTTCAATGAGAGAAGCCATTCCTACCGCAATTATTTCGACCCTGAGACATTGTTCATAAGGGGCCGCAATTCCGACGGCACATTCGTGGAGCCGTTCAATCCGTACAGCTCCAACCACAGGGCCGACGTATATTGCGAGGGCAATGCCTGGCAGTATACCTGGCTTGTTCCGCAGGATTTCGACGGCCTCGTAACTCTCTATGGCTCAAAGGAAAAACTTGCAGAGAGACTCGACAGCCTCTTCGCTGCGAAGAATGAGATCGAGGGAGCGGAGGCTTCTCCGGACATCTCCGGACTCATAGGCCAGTACGCCCACGGCAATGAGCCGAGCCACCACATCATCTATTTCTATACTATGGCCGGCCAGCCATGGAAGGCTGCGGACAAGATTGACGAGGTGCTCAGGACCCTTTACTTCCACGACCCTAACGGCCTTTCCGGCAATGAGGATGTGGGCCAGATGTCGGCCTGGTATATCCTCTCAAGCCTGGGAATGTATCAGGTTGAGCCAGCCGGTGCAAGATTCTGGTTCGGCAAGCCTTCATTCGCCGGTGCGGAGGTGCAGGTTCCGGGCGGCACCCTGAAAATCAGGGCGGAGGGCCTCAGCGGCGAAGCCCGCTACATCCAGTCCGTGACATTGAACGGGAAGAACCATCCTTACCCTTACATAGAGTTCAATGATATCGTGAAGGGCGGCGAACTCGTGTTCAGGATGGGAACCGAAAAGACTCTTTGGTATTGATTTCATAACACTAAACATAGATAATTATGACTGATTTCAGAAACGACTCGAGAATTGTCCTGACGCTTGACGCAGGCGGAACCAATATGGTGTTCAGCGCAATGCGCGGAGGAGAGTACATCGTGGACCCGATCACGCTCCCTTCCAATTCCAACAATCTCGACCTCTGTCTCGAAACGATGGTATTGGGTTTCAGCACGGTGCTCAACTCTCTGGAAGACAAGCCGGTAGCCATAAGTTTCGCATTCCCGGGCCCGGCCGATTACCCTAACGGCATCATTGGCGGATATCTCCCGAATTTCCCTTCATTCCGTGATGGAGTAGCTCTCGGACCATTCCTTGAGGACAAGTTCGGAATACCTGTATATATCAATAATGACGGTGACCTCTACGCATTCGGCGAGGCCCTCGGAGGAGCTCTTCCGGACGTGAACCGCAGGCTTGCGGAGGC
>SFPH01000065.1 GCA_004552115.1 Bacteroidales bacterium | reverse complement strand
AAAAGACATTTCAACTGTATTTGTAAAAAAATCGATTGACGCGCGCCATAGAAATATAAAGCTTTTCTTGCGCTATAAAGTTTACATCGGGGAAAATCCTTCTGATGAATTTGCTTTGCCTGAATGGAAAATTGCGGATGGAAAAAGAACTGTCGCTATAATCGGTTCTGGACCTGCAGGACTCTTTGGAGCGCTGAAACTTTTGGAGCATGGAGTTAGGCCTGTCGTAATTGAGCGTGGCAGCGAAACTTCAAAGCGTAAACGCGATATTGCCATGATAAGCACAACTGGAATTGTCGATGAAAATTCAAATTACTGTTTTGGTGAAGGAGGAGCTGGAACTTTCAGCGATGGAAAACTTTACACACGCAGCAACAAGCGCGGAAACATAAATGGCATTTTAAAAATCTTTGAGCATTTCGGGGCGGACAAAAAAATTCTTACGGACGCTCATCCTCATATCGGCACAGACAAACTTCCGGCAATTATAAACAACATTCGGAATTTTATTTTGCAACAGGGCGGCGAATTTCTTTTTGATACTGAATGTGTTGATTTCATTTTAGAAAAATCCGGCAGTGAAAAAATTGTAAAAGGCGTTGTTGTAAAAAATCATGGCGAAATAAAAAGTATTTTTGCGGATGCTGTTCTTCTGGCAACAGGGCATTCAGCTGACAGTATTTATACTTTGCTTGCAAAAAATTCCCCGGAATCTCTTGAAGCAAAAACTTTTGCAATGGGTGTTCGTGTTGAGCATCCAAGAACTTTGATTGACTTAATTCAGTTTCATGGAGAAAAAAAACAGGAACTAGGAGCTGCAGAATACAGACTTACTTCGCAATCTCAGGACGATGAAGAAGGCCGACCTGCCTCAGGGCGCAATCACGGCCATCGAGCATCTGGCCTCGGAAGTGAAGAGGATAGGCGTACTGTACAACCAGTTCGTCGCCGCATACAACAAGGCCATCCTCCTGACGGACCGGGACGGCAATCCGGTGGTCACGGTCAAGGAGACACAGAGGAACCAGCTGGGCCTGATGGATCTCACGATGGAGATGACCGACAAGGTCCACTCCCTGATGGATTACTTCGGAGTGAGCCACAACAGGGCCCGCACCAGCGGAGAGCAGCCAAAGGAGAACAGCAAGACCCCGGACAGGGGCACAGTCATAATACCGAAACTCTAAAAACCACAGACAATGCAGAACATCACCATCAGCGGCAATCTCACAGGAGACGCCAGAGTGCTCCAGGACCAGAACGGCAAGGAGTACATGTCATTCCGCGTAGCGGTCAACGACACCAGGAAGGGAGAGAAGACATCGACGTTCTACGATGTGACCGCCGTCAGGACCGGGGTCCTCGACTACCTGAAGAAAGGGCAGGGCGTGATTGTCTCAGGTCATCTGTCCATCTCCTTCGTGGAGAAGGACGGCAAGACCTTCACCAACATCGACGTCTTCGCCCGTGACCTCGAGCTGACAGGACAGCCACGCAGCAACGCCTGAGGAGGCGGCACCCCCATGTTCATAGACTTCGGGCTGTAGGTGGTCGTGAAGATTCAGAGGGGAGCGGCATCCTGCCGGACACCGGTTGGCTACAACGAGCGCAAGGTCGCCTCGGGCGAGGCCATAGTGGTCGGCGTGAGCAACATGGAGGGAGACTCCCTGGCGACTGTCCTGCGCACCTTCGATGCTTACGAGAACAACCCGGCCATATCCGCAAGGACAAGGTCCCTGTCGTTCCATATGAGCATCAACCCCGGTCCCGGGGAAAGACTCGACGACAGCAGGGCGATGGCACTGGCAAGGGACATCATGGAGGGCCTTGGCTACGGCAGCCAGCCGTTCATCGTCTACCGCCATACGGATACCGGAAGGGAGCATTTCCACGTGGTCTCCGTGAAGGTGGACAGGACAGGAAGGGTGATCAGCGACTCCAACCAGCGCCGGCGCCTTCAGGCAATCCTCAGGGACCTCGGTCCACGGTACGGGTTCGTGGTGGGACGAGGTCAGGGACGGACTCAGGGGCAATCGTCCGGGGTATCTCTTCGGAGGTTCGATCCCGAGGCGGGGAACAGGACAGAGCAGATCTCTGACATCACCCGGCGATGCCTCTCATACAGTTTCTCTACGAGGGAGCAGTTCGAGATGCTCCTCCGAAGATGCGGGGTGAGGATAGTCAGCAGCAACACTCCCTCCGGCGAGAGAATGCAGCTTCAGGGGCTTGACAGGAGCGGCGCTCCGACCGGACGGCCGGTGAAGGCAAGCACCTTGGGAATCAACCTCAGGGACGCTCTGGAGGAAAGGCTCCGGGAAGGCCCGGGAGAGCTCCGGTGCAGGAGGCGTGAGAAAGACAGGGTACGGGGAATCGCCCTGAGCTGTCTGGGTTACTCCTCATCGGCGCGGCATTTCGGGAGGATGCTTGAGTGTAAAGGCATCACCGTCATGTTCTCAAGGACTGAAGATGGGAAGATCTTCGGAGCGACCTTCATGGACCACGGCAGCCGCAGCGTCTTCAAGTGCAGCGAGTTGGGAGAAGGCATCAGCACAGCGCTTTTCCGTGATGCAGAGGAACGGGGACAGTGGAGTGTAAGGGAAGGACAGGAACGGGAGTCGGCAGTTGCCGAGGAGACGCAGAAGGAGTCCATACCTCATACCGGTGCACCGGATGCGAAGTCGATGGAGAGGGACATAAGGAAGAAACGAAAAAGAAAGAAAGGATTGTCAATCTGAAACGAAGAATTATGATACACGAATTAAGTCTTTTCCTTTGCCGTGACGAGGAGTCCGGCAAGGCCTATTTCGCCGTCAGGGATGAGGACGGGAGCCTTTCATACGTGGAGCCGGAGACCCTGATCTCCGTGAAGATGGCCGGCAGCGGCCCCTTCCCGGTCATGTTGAAGGCTGATGACCTGAAGGTGGAGCAGGACATGAAGAAGCTCTACGGCAGGCATCAGGCCTGCGGGGCGCACAAGAAGGTGCTAACCCTCAGGGATGCCTCGGGAACCGCCCTGCGGTTCTCAAAGCCAGTGGAGAACAGCCGCTTCCCGTTCATCCTCGCAGTAATGGGAGAGGACGGTGAAGAAACCGTCCGGCAGTACTCGCCACTCGGGCACTCCTCCTCGGGGAATCCGGAGGAGGACATAGTAGATTATTCAATAGACAAGAAATGACATCATGCAGAAACTTTTCAGCTTAATACTTGACGACGAGAGCCGGGAGGTGACAGCCTGCCTCTCGCAGGAAGAAGGAAGAGAGATGGGTGCTAGGCAGCTGGCAACGAAGCTCATCTCATCAGTCAGCGAGGATGACCTGGGAACGGTCTATGCCTTCCTCTCGGACCTGGCCGCTGAGATGGCGGCACTCTCGGACTGCCCGAAGGACCTGTCGGAAGAGCATTCGAAGAAGATATCCCTCTTCGAGACGGAGTTCAAACTGGCCAAGGAGGGACTCGGGCTTTACCGTCTCAACTCTCTCGCCCGTAAGACAGACTCATAGAGCGCCATGCGGAAGCAGGAATACGAGCCGTACTTCATGTGCATGGTCCTCGTCTCGGTGGTGATACTCGCAGTGAACATCTACTACTACGAGTATCCTCTTTTCATGTCATTGGGACTACGTTCGGATATCTCCGACAGGGTGATGCTGTCATTCCGCTCGCACGGGTTCTTTTCCTCATACCTGAAGACGAAGCTCCTGAGCCTCGCGCTCATCGTGATGAGCAACATCGTCAGGAGCGGCAAGGGCAAGCCGGCCAACTGGAGGACTGTGGCCCTGACGGGTGCCGGAGGGCTGCTGCTGTTCCTCTTCCCTCCCGTGGTCGGGATCGTCTACACGCTGCTCTCGCTGTCGGGATTCGCCCTCGTCGCCTATTCGGTGGCGATGATCGGCCGGCACCTCAGTCTCAACTGGGACAGGCTGAACGACGTGAACGAGACCTTCGAGCAGTGCGACGAGAAGATCGAGACCAAGGATTCGATCAACATCCCTACTCGTTACCAGTACAAGGGTGTCATCCACAACGGATGGATCAACGTGGTGAACCCCTTCAGGGCAACGATGATTCTCGGCACCCCGGGTTCCGGCAAGTCGTTCTCGGTCTACAACCCGTTCATCGAGCAGATGATAGGCAAGGGATACACGATGTTCATCTACGACTACAAGTACCCCGACCTCACCGAGGTGGTGTACAACGACCTCCTTCACAGCATCGACAGCTATCCCGTGATGCCCGAGTTCCACATCATCAACTTCAATGACCCACGCTACTCCGAGAGGTGCAACCCTATTCATCCGAGGTACATCACGGACCAGGCGGCCACTGCGGAGGTTGCTGAGATTATCATGAAGAACGTCAACCCGAACACGGCGGAGAAGGAGGACTTCTTCTCGATGTCCGCCAAGGTGTACGTGGACTCGCTGGTGTGGTTCCTGCGCATCTACGAAGACGGACGTTACTGCTCCTTCCCGCACCTGATCGAGCTGATGGGACAGGACTACGAGGTGGTCTTTGACATCCTCCAGCAGTACCAGGACATAGAGGTGAAGATACGTCCGTTCGCCAACGCGCTGAACAGCGGGGCGCAGGACCAGCTGCAGGGACAGATTGCCTCGGCCCAGATTCCACTGAACAAGTTCGCCTCCCCGGAGATCTACTGGGTGCTGTCCGGGGATGACTTCTCCCTTGACATCAACGACCCTGAGCACCCCAAGATCCTATGCGTGGGCAACAACCCCGACTACCAGGCCATCTACGGAACGACGCTCGCGCTCTACACCTCGAGGATGTTCAAGCTAATCAACCACAAGGGCAAGAGGCCGTGCGGCGTGCTGCTCGACGAGCTGCCCACCATCTTCATCAAGGGACTTGACAACCTCATAGCCACGGCCCGAAGCAACAAGGTGGCCATCGTCCTCGGGGCACAGGACAAGAGCCAGCTGGTGAGGGACTACACCCAGAAGGAGGCCGATGTCATCTTCAACACCGTCGGCAACATCTTCGCAGGTCAGGTCAACGGAAAGACCGCCGAGGAGCTGAGCAAGTCCTTCGGCAAGGAGTTCCGCCAGCAGCAGAGCGAGACCACCGGATCCGACTCGGACTCCACCAACACCTCCTTCCATCAGGAGGACATAATGCCCATATCACGCATCGAGACACTCTCCCAGGGAGTATTCCTCGGGAAGGTGGCGGACAACAACGACACCAAGATAGCGCGCAAGCTCTTCTGCGGCGAGATACAGATCGACATGGACAGATACCGCAAGAAGCAGGAGGAGAGGCAGCCGCTCCCGATGATGACTGACTTCGGCGATGCGGATATAGAGAACAACGTCCGCCGTCTGGGCGAGCAGGTCATCAGGCAGGACATCAAGCGGCGCATCATGGACAGGGAGCACTCCCTCGGCCGGTTCCCGTCCACGGACGACATCTCGGAGGAACTGGAGAGGACCTTCAGCGCAATGACAAGGGAAGAGCAGGAGGGCATTATCAGGAGGGTCAGCGATGAGAAGTGCCGCGAAAACGTAAACAGGATCGTCCGGCAGAACTTCGAGAGGATAAAGCAGGAGGTCTGGAACATCATCGTGACGGAGAACGAGAAGTTGCCTAATCCGCACGACCTGGACCGGACGAAGAAGAGTTCTGAAGAATGAGAAATAGCCGAATGTCGATATTTGGCAGTGATGAATTCTATTTTTGCGGAAAACAATTGATATGATCTATCTCAGCGGTTTCCATTTTCCCAGTGCAGAACAGGAGAGCAAGCATTTCGACATGGACTACAACCCTGTATCGACTACAAAGTGGACGGATATCCCCAGCGTAAGGACCTACGACGACTTCTTTGAGGCCCACGCCGGGGAATTCAGGAAAGGGCGATGACCGTTTCAGATGCTGAAGACACTGCC
>SFPH01000064.1 GCA_004552115.1 Bacteroidales bacterium | reverse complement strand
ATACCAACTCGATGTACTATTATCTCTGGAGAAAGTACGTTCCGGAAGGACTTGAGAATACAATCCGCTGGGTCTATGAGCAGGACAACATCCTCTGCCGCTATGCAGAGATTCTTCTCCGCAGGGCAGAGTGTCTGAACGAGCTGGACAGGACTGACGAGGCAGTGGCCCTTGTCAATATGGTACGCTCCCGTGCCGGTCACATTCTCCTGAATACCAACAGCTACACGACAGTTGCCGGCAAGGATGACATGCGCGAGAGAATCCGCAATGAGTTCTACTGGGAGCTCGGCG
Source organism: Bacteroidales bacterium (assembly GCA_004552115.1). The sequence continues at coordinate 7,424 of SFPH01000064.1, read as the reverse complement.
GCGAGGACAGCATGTATTTCAATGAACTCCGCTGGGGAGTATGGCTTGACAGGAAGTTCCGTGACCGTTCGTCCGGAAATGTCGGCGAGATGAATTCCAACGGCCTTATGCAGATCTGGGGTTCCAAGACCTACACCTGGTATGCCCTCGGTGACTACGTTGTGGCATGGCCTATTCCTGCCAAGGAGCGTGAGATGAATCCTAGCCTTACCCAGAATCCGGGATGGAATGACTAATTTCAAATCAGAAAAGTAATGAAAAGAATCATATATTTCTGCATGGCGGCGCTCATGCTTGCCGCCTGCGGGGAAAAGATAATTGACGAGCGTCCTGTCAAGCCGGGTGACGATGGGGATGGTGAGTGGATTACCACCAAGTATCAGAACCCGGTGATCAGGAACAATGCTCCGGACCCGTCAGTCTTCGACGACAGGGAGAGGACCGGATATTTCTACGCATATTCCACCCAGAACGGAACCAGCGATACCGAAGACGTGGTATATCTTCCGGTATATCGCTCCACTGATATGGTCAACTGGGAGCTCGTGGGCAATGCATTCGGCGGAATGCAGAGACCTCAGTGGGTTGCCGGGACCAGAATCTGGGCTCCTGACGTGGAGTACATTGACGGCCGCTATGTGCTGTATTATGCCGAAGGACATTGGAACGATCCTTCCCAGAGTGCCTGCGGAGTGGCTGTGTCCGACAAGCCTACAGGCCCTTTCACCTGGGAGAATGTCCCTGACATCCAGCCTCTTGCCAATCCTCACGGAATGCTTGTGGACTTTGCTTCCCATATTTACCTGTTCTGGGGAAGTTTCGGCTCCAATTCGGGTATATGGGCCATAAAGCTCACCGATGACGGACTTGCAATCGCTCCAGATGCACAGAAGACATACATCTGCTATGAGATGGAGGGTACATATGTGCACTACAAGAACGGTTACTATTACTGCTTCGGCTCCAAGGGTACGTGCTGTTCCGGTGCCACAAGTACCTACCACATTGTCGTGGCGAGGTCTCAGAACATACTCGGTCCATATGTCGGAAAGGACGGAAAGCGTATGGATACCAAGTCTTCCGCATTCGACAATGCCACCAATACCATCATGCACAGCTCTTCAAGCGGCATGTTTGCAGGTACCGGTCACAATGCCGAGATCATTACCGACGACAAGGGCAAGGACTGGATGTGCTACCACGCATATTGGAAGAACAACAATTACAACGGACGCTGCATGAACATGGATCAGGTTGAGTGGGGAGACGGCTGGCCGTACTTTGCCGACGGCGAGCCTACCGAGGGCAAGGTTTCAGGCCCGACCTGGAAGAATCCTGATGTCAAGTCCTTTGCTGTCAGGGTAGTGGACAATGACGGAGCGGGTCCTCTCGTCGAGACCGGTGACCCTTGCGGCTGCAGGAACACCTGGTCATTCTCAGAATTGAACAACAATACTTATGAGCCTAACAGGCGCCCGGAAATTCCGGAGGAGCCTGCAATCGTGGACGCACAGTTCGCATTTACCCGTACCCCGATGACAGGAGCCAATGTGAACTGGGTGCAGGGTGTCAAGGCCAGCGTATCTGACGGAGTTCAGGAGGGCCTCGTGCCATTCGAGGCGGAAAGCGTCAAGGCATTGACTGCCACCTTCTCCGGAAAAATCAGCAATCAGGCCGATCTCTTCTACATTCTCTATCCGGAGTCTCAGGTCAACTCCTTCTCCGATGGCGTTGCTGTCATGGAAGTGCCTGAAAACCAGCTTGCAGGACCTGCCGGAGAGTCCATGTCGATTCCTGCGTCTGGAATGACTGCGCTCAAGACCGCAACTCTCAGGAGCCATTCTGCGGCAGTCGTTCTCAATCTCGATTATGACAATGTGAAGGCTGTCAGACTCACCTCCATTGACGGGGAGCCTCTCGCCGGAACTGTCAGCATTGATGTATATGAAAGTGCGGTAAGCGTAGCTGAGGCGGGCGCATCTGCAGTGACAGTCACACCGGCTGAGGGCGAGACTCTCGCACCGGGAACCGTGTCGATTGCAGTTCTTCCCGGTACAGTGAACGGCGGATTCAAGGTTGAAACCGAGTCCCTGGATGGAAATAAAGCGACGAGCTGGTTCTATGAGCCATGCGAACTGACTGCCGGCAGGGCGGTTGTGCTTGGCGGTGTGCGCAAGCCTCTCGCCGAGAGGGAAAGCTTCACGGCTGAACTTGCCGAGGCCTCCTCTTCAACATTGACCTTCACCTGGGCTCCAAGCGGTGATGCCGCTGTCGATGCTGCAACCTCTTACACCTTCGGACTTTACAAGGATGAGGCCTGCACCGATCTTCTTGTCCAGTTCTCTACGGACGCATCTTCTTCCGTATGGAACAAGAAGTCTCCGAAGTTCATCTTCACCGGTCTCGAGCAGGGCAAGACCTACTGGTTCAAGGCCCTTGTGGATGACTACGCAGCCGATGACGAGTTCATCAAGGCAAGCAATGTTGTTGCCGGAACGACCTCGACATTCGATATTGTCACTGAGGCTTCAAGTGCCAATGTGGGCGATGTCCTTCTTGCCGAGGACTTTTCCGAACTTCTCTGGTTCGGTGATATGGCCGGACAGGCTGCAGGCCATGTGAATGTCCCGGGCTACAAGGACGGTGCAACGCTCAAATCCAATCCAGGACAGGCACTCGGAGAGGGCAATACTGACGCCAAGGTGACATTCATGCTCTACGGCCAGGAGGCAAGGCTCTTCAGCAACCTCGGTGCGGCAGTGAAGGATTCACGCCTTGACAGTTGGGGCCAGATCAATGAGGGCTCATCCAATCTGGTATGCGCAAGACCTGGCTATGTGAAACTCGGTGCTGCAAGCTATGTCGGCTTCATCGTTACACCTGAGATCGGCAGCCTCGCTGAAGGCAAGTACTATGACCTCAAGGTGACCTACAAGGCTGCAAGATATGAATCCGACCCTTGTCTGGGACTTGTGAAGGTAGTGACTGGAAGCAATGCTGAAAACCACGATGTGGATGTTCAGGAGACTGTCTGGAACACACCTGTCGAGATGTCCACCGAGGCCGGATGGCACGAGTATTCAGCAGTGGTAAGGTCCGTGAAGAAGGGTGACCGCATCGCTGTCGGAATGGACAGGGCAGGAAGCGGCACCAATGCCGGAAGCAAACAGCTCAGGACCCTGATTGACGATATCAAGGTCGAGGTTGTCAAGATCAATGACAATCCTGTTCTTTCCGACCCTGCCATCAACTACAGGAGGATTGCATACTCAGATGCTCTCCTGAAGTGGAATCCGGTTGCCAATGCTCTTGGATACAAGGTTTACCTTGACGGCAGTCTCTATTCAGAGACCACTGCCGCCGAAGTTGACATTACCGGTCTCAAGAACAATTCCGAGCATACTGCCCGCATTGTGGCATACGACAATACCCAGGAATCCTCTGTTGAACTTTCATTCAAGACAAAGAATGTATGGCAGATCAAGGGCAGGAACCAGGGCTGCCGTATGGCTACCTTCCAGTGGGATCCGCTTGAGGCTGATTTCGGTGCAATCGACATCAATGGCAACAAGAGGCTCTATCAGATGGAAATCTATTCCGACGCTGCCTGCCAGAATGTGTTATATACCTGCTATCCTTACAATGGATTCTCAGGTACGAACACTGCTTTTGCCAATTCTTCCTGGCTTGGAAAGAAGAACGGTTCAAACCTGGTCTATGACACGAGGATAACCTTCGGAAGCCTCAAGCCGGCCACTACCTACTGGTTCCGTGTCCGCACTCGTGATACGTACACTATCACGTATCATGCTTCTGGCAATGACAAGACAATGACCAACCCTGCCGGAACCTGCGAGTGGTCCGAGCCTCTCGAGTTCACCACTCCTGCAAGACACACGCTCGCTGCCGATGAGGTTGCATACATAGGTTTCGATGATTTCTGCGTGCAGATGGACTACGGCAATGCCTGTGTCGGAACAACCCCTGCAACTACATCCCGAAACGGCTATGCCGCTGCCGTAGCAAACGGAGCGAACTATTGGACAGGTAATTTCTGCACCTATGAGTTCGCAATCGGAGGTCACCAGCCTGACACCTGGGGATTCGGCTCCGGAGCCAAGTATATTGACGGAAGCTCCAATCCGACCCCAACCCAGAGCTGCCTTCTCATCAATGCCAATGGCGGCGATGCTGCAGGATGCTATATGTCGCCGTGTACACGTCCTGTAATGGGAGCTGTTTATCTTGACGGTGACAGGAGATGGGTTTCCACCCCGGCTCTTGGCAGCGATAAGCTCAAGGCCGATGAGACGACTCCTTGTACATTGTCATTCACTTACATAGGCGTCTCCAACTCTCCTTCTACATATGCGCAGAATCTTGAGATCCGACAGTACAACCCTGCTGCCGTCTATGACGGTCAGACCTACAAGGTTGTTAAGACTATCAAGCTGGATCCTCCATATCTTGAGGGCGCAGCGGCCACGAACAGCAACTTCACTTCTGATTTCACCGGAGTGTCCGCGAGTGTAGATGTGGATCTGTACAAGGGTGAGGCCCTGATGATTGTGAATACCACCACGGGCGGCGTTTCCCGCATTGTAATCGATGACATCAAGGTGGTTGTCAAATAAGCTTTCTTAGGATTGCGTTTATTTGTATGGGTGAGGGCGGCTGACAATTGGTTCAGCCGCCCTCTTTCCGTATATATGGGCAATGCCTGTCCTTCGGTGCTTTCTTTCCGGCTCTCATGATAATTGGAACTGTGAAACAAAGACCTCTGCGAAATCTGCGGCTTCAACACGCCCCGCACCATCACATACTACAAAAACAACGTCCGTCACGACGAAGTCAAACCCAAATACGAACTCATTGGCACCCACGCTGGCCGCAAGACCTTCATCTGCTTCGCCCTCTCAAACGGAATACCGCCGGATGTCGTGATGAAATTCACCGGCCACTGCGACTACAAATCCATGAAGCCCTACATTGACATCACCGAATCCGCCAAGAAGGACGCCATCAAGAAGATGGGAGAGGCTTTCAAGAAGAAATAATCGGGGATTAAAGCCGATATTCGCCGAGCTTTTATCGGTGAATAACTTGTTTTTTCGCCGAATAAACAGTAGATTTGCACCGAGACAAAGAAATGATATGTACCTGCATCAAAGAAATAACTGGTGGAAATTCAGCTATGACAAAGAGGCCGTGATGAACAAACTCGGCCCAGTAAGGGCAAAACAAGGCCTTATCCTGGGCCGAATGCTGTCCCTCGGCTTCGACTTCCAGGACGAAGCTATGCTCACCACCATGTCCCTGGAACTCGTACGTTCCTGCGAGATAGAAGGCGAAGTCCTCAACCTCACGGAAGTCCGCTCCTCCATCGCCCGCCGCCTCGGCATCAATACGGCTGGTCTGGTGCCTGCATCACGCTACGTTGAAGGTATCGTAGAGATGCTCCTGGACGCCACGCAGCACTACAACCAGCCCCTTTCCGACGACCGCCTCTTCGGCTGGCACAATGTCCTGTTTCCAACGGGTCGCAGCGGCTTCTACGTCATAGAAGTTGCCAAATACCGCACCGGAGAAATGCAGGTAGTTTCTGGGCCGATGGGGCACGAGAAAGTCCACTACGAGGCCCCCAAGCCGGAGCGCATACCCGAAGAGATGCACCGCTTTATCGACTGGGTAAATACTGATAATGGCATAGACCCCGTCCTCAAAGCCGGCATCGCCCACCTCTGGTTCGTCTCCATCCACCCCTTCGACGATGGCAATGGCCGTATCACACGCGCCATCACGGATATGCTTCTCGCTCGCAGTGAACACTCAGCCAAACGCTTCTACAGTATGTCCAACGAGATGAAGATTCTGCAGAAGGAGTACTACGATGTGCTGGAGAAAACTCAGAAGGGCGACGGCGACATCACCGCCTGGCTCCTCTGGTTCCTGGACTGCTTCGACCGGGCCCTATCCTCCACGGAAGAGACGCTTGCGTCTGTTCTTGCCAAGGCCCGCTTTTGGGAGAATCACCGCGACCTGGCAGTGAATGGGCGCCAGCGCAAGATCATCAATATGCAGTTCGACGGCTTCTTCGGAAAACTCACTTCCGGCAAGTGGGCCAAGATTGGAAAATGCTCGACAGATACGGCGCTGAACGATATTAAAGACCTTGTTGAAAAAGGTATCCTCCGCAAAAATGACGAAGGTGGGCGAAGCACAAATTACTCTCTTGTGACAGAATGACTACCAAATCATCACTTCCTCCAGGCACCACCTTAATTCGGCCTTTGTCCATTGCCAAGCACTTCTTCGAGCGGCTGGAGTGTTTTTTGTTCCGATCTTGTCTGGCGGCAAGGCTGGTCCGTACCCCGAAGCCGCTTCTATTTATCCGATAATGCTTTTCGTCCTTTTCCCATATCCTGTGTTATCCAAATTCTCCAATTAGCCTCACTTCGTGAGCTTCTTTGTGCTAACGGTCGGCATAGTGAGCAAGCTCCCTCTGCTCTCCCTAAATCGCACAATTCTGCACGCGCGTTCAAAAGAGTAAAAACGCGATTGGCTTTTCAAAGGCCCGAAGGAAAGTGAGCCCCTACTTATTCCAATTTTCCAAACTCTCCTCGATTGCCTTGGCTAATTCGTAAAACGATTGGCGCTTAACTTTCGTAAATATATGAATATTATTCATAGGTCGGTATGGGTTTGTCCTGAAATTTGCTACATTTGAAGGACTTGCTAATGTGCTAGAAAAATTAGCATATATGCTAAACTGTTAGTATATTTGCAGCAGAGTTATATGACGTGGGATTATGAACGTGAAGAAGAAAACGACGGTTGAAAAGATTAGTGAGTCAGAGAAGACGGCTCTATATTCAATTAGTTTCGAGAAAGACGGAACTACTGAATTCGAAAAATTCGTAGAAGAATTTGAACAAAATGCCAAATATAACCGTGACTATCAACGGATAATAGCCGCATTGCAGGCAATCCTGAATCTCGGAGCTTTGGAACGCTTTTTCCGTCCCGAAGGGAAAATTAAGGATAGTGTGGCTGCGATTCCAATAGAAGGAGGAAAATTGCGTTTGTACTGCCTGCGCATATCGGAACAGATAGTCATTCTGGGGAATTGAGGAGAGAGAACTCAATGGCATCGATGATGTTGTTTTTGAGATATGAGAAACAAACAAGATTGGTTCAATGCAAAGCTTTCGTCTGTATCGCCGGAGATACGGACTGAAATTCAATTGTCCGCTGACATTATCGCTCGCATAGACTCTATTCTTAAAGAAAAGAATATGAGTCAACGTGACTTGGCTAGAAAACTGGGCAAAAGCGAAGCGGTCGTCTCAAGGTGGACGACCGGATTCCCGAATTTGACTCTCCGCTCTATTGCAGAACTGTCAACGGCATTGGGAGAGCCGCTG
>SFPH01000063.1 GCA_004552115.1 Bacteroidales bacterium | reverse complement strand
AGGGTGAGGCCGAGATATCCCAATGCTCCGCTGAGAAGGCAGGCCGCATAGACCGGCTTGTTGCCGAAGCGGTTGGCAATCTGGGTCATGAAGATTGACGCAATGCAGGCCGGTACCGGATAGACAGCATTGAGCACTCCGGTCCAGGTCTCTGCCGCCCCGGTGTTTACCATTGTCCCGGCTGCGTCAATGAAAGAGCTGGTGATGAGAGGCTTGAGATAGTTCCACATCAGGAAGAGGGCTGCCCAGGAGAAGAACTGGGTGACTCCGAGCTGGAGCATGGTGGACGGGATGTTCTTCATCAGGGTGATGAATCCCGGCTTCTTCTCCTCCACGGCTGTTTCCCCGCTTCCGTTGTACATTGCGAATTCGGCCGGAGGGTATTCCTTTACCTTGAAGGCGGTAACGAGAACGGTGAGCAGGAGAATGCCGCCTCCGATGTAGTAGGAGTAGGCAATGTGCCTGGAAACGCCGCCTTCAACCGCCGCGTCGGAAACTCCGCACCATGTCATGATGAGAGGCAGGAGTGCTCCGATGACTGCTCCGAGGTTGATGAGGAAGGTCTGGATCACGAATCCCTCGGTCTTCTGCGAGTCGTCCAGCATATCGGTCACGAGGGCCCTGAACGGCTGCATCGTGATGTTGAAGGACAGGTCCATGAACAGGAGGATGAGGGCTCCCATCGCAAGCGGGGCGAATGCCAGAAGCGTCGGGCAGTTCGGCATGAGAAGGAGAGCGATGGTGGAAATGATGGCTCCGCCGAGGATGTATGGGATCCTGCGGCCGAATCTCGTCCAGGTGCCGTCGGAGAACATTCCCACGATAGGCTGGATGATGAGTCCGGCAATAGGGGCTGCGAGCCAGAAATAGCTGAGATGGCTGAGGTCAGCTCCGAGAGACTGGAGAATGCTGGATGTGTTGGAATTCTGCAGGGAATATCCAATCTGCACTCCGAGGAATCCGAAGCTGAGATTCCATATCTGCCAAAATGATAATTTCGGTTTCTTCTTCATTGTCTTGGTTACTAGTTCAATGCGTACGGGGCGGGCGTTCCCGCCTTCACTTAAATCGTTTGGCAAAAATATGACAATATTCATATTTATTATTACGGGGTTTGACGAACGGCGGAAATTTGCTGACGGATGGAGAATTATTTCAGATGAATCAAAACGTTTTTTTGGAGTTGTCACAACATTTTTCTAATTTAGATGCGGAATGAAGCAGTTGAGTACGCAATGGATTATCCACCTGTTCGCGGCGATGCACGTCGTGACGACTGTCGTATGCCGTTCAGTCGGCATGGATGACGAGCTGCTGCTTACCCTTCTGACAATGACCATGATAGTGGTGATCTGTCTCCGCAGAAGTCTCTCTATGGAGCTGACGGCAGCCATGATCATCCTCGTGAACGTGGTGGGATATGTGCTGGGAATCGAATGCGCCGATCTGATCCACAGATTCCTGACTTCAATGATAGCAGTCCACGCCGTCTCCACATTCCTGACCACCGAGGTGATGGGACAGTCCGCATTGTTGCTCGGAAAATATTTCTACAGGCTTCAGAAGGGCAGGAAATCGGAATGGGCGCCGAGGCTGACCTGGCTCGTCGCAACGGTTTCGGCCATCTTCCTCTTCCGTTTCGCCATTCTCGCTTTCGGCAGGATATACGACTTCAGCGACGGGATAATGTATGAGATGCTTAACGAATTCTTCTCGAATCTGCCGGCAATCATCATCCTTATCTGTCTCAATGCGATGTATGTCAGGTTCGCCAGGGTGCATATCCAAGGGTCCTCCCTTTCCTTCCGGATCCTCTCCCTTGCCACATTCCTGTCGCTTTCGGTGCTTCTCGGAACCTTCCTTGTAGGGTACGGCATTCCGTTCAGCTTCGGGCGGATAGCCGAATGGCCGGGAATGCTGAGCCTTGCCGTGGTGGTGTTCATCTCCGAGACTGTACTGTATGTCCTTTCCTATCTTCTGGATTATCTCTGGACGTCAAGACAGGCTCTGAACGCGGAGACGCACAAGAGACACAAGGCCCAGTTCGAATATCTCAAGCTCAAGCAGCAGGTTGACCCGCATTTCCTGTTCAACTCTCTCAATGCCCTGGACTGCCTCGTCCTTGACGGGCAGAATGACCAGGCCCATACATTCATTCTGAAACTGGCAGGGATGTACAGGTATATGCTTAAGAATGAGAATCTTATGACCATAAGTCTGAGGGAGGAGCTGGCCTTTGTCGGAATGTACGCCGACCTTATGAAAGTGAGGTTCCAGTCGGGCTTCGAACTGGAGGTGGATGTGCCGGAAGAGTATAAGAACATGTTTGTGGTACCCTGCTCGATCCAGATGCTCCTGGAAAATGCACTCAAGCACAATGCGGCATCTCCCTCCGACCCTCTCGCCATAAGGATTTCCATTGAGGAAGGGAAACGGATAAGGGTCAGCAACAATCTCAGGAGAAAGAAGACCGCCAATCCGGAAGATTCGACAAGGGTTGGTCTGAATTATATAAGGCAGCAGTACATGGACCAGGCCGGCATGGAAATCACGATGTGGGAGGAAGACGGAAAATACGTCGTGGAACTGCCGCTGATCGAAAGGACAAATGTGAATTGAAACTATTCTTTAATATGAAAGTGTTGATAGTGGAAGACGAGCCGATGGCTCAGGCGAATCTGTGCAGGACATTGCTCAGGGAATACCCTGACATGGAGGTTGTCGGAATGACAGGCTCCGTCAGGGAGACTGTGGAGTGGCTGTCGGCCCCTGCAAACCGCCCCGATGTCATCTTCATGGATGTGGAACTCTCTGACGGCAGCTGCTTTGAAATTTTCAGAGAGGTGAATGTCAATGCCAGAGTGGTGATGACCACGGCCTATGACAGCTATGCCGTGAAGGCCTTCGAGGTCAACAGCATAGACTATCTTCTGAAGCCGATTGAGAAGGAGGCGCTTGACAGGGCGGTGGAACGCTGCCGCAAGTCCGTTTCCGGCACGGACGTATCCGGGCTGATGGCATCCCTCAATCAGAAAAGGGAATACCGCCAGCGTTTCATGCTGCGCATCAACGACAAGATTCTTCCGGTCCCGGTCAGTTCCATCGCATATTTCATTTCCGAGGACAAGATGACATGGATGTACACGAAGGACGGGCAGAAGTATGTGATGGACCAGTCACTGGACATCATTTCCACGGAACTGGATCCATCATCATTCTTCAGAGTGTCCAGAAACTGCATCATCGCATCATGCGCCGTGCGCAGCATAATAAAACTTCAGGGAGGAAGGCTGAAGATCAACCCTCTCCCCGAATGTTCTTCCGAGATATTGGTAAGCCGTTCGCGTTCAGACGATTTCCTCGTCTGGATGGGTGGCCGTTAACATCGCTATTTCCTGCCGCACTCCCTTATCATCGCCCTCAGTGAGGCGGTTACATCATCGGCGAGGAGATCCTCCACGCAAGGTTTCATCCTGTATCTCCAGTAGTATGGGGATATGGCCGGGACATTGATTCTCTCGTCGTCCGGGTTCTCTGTGCAGAGTTCCGGCTTGATGGAGAGATAGTCCTGAAGCGGAAGGATGGCGAAGAGTGACGCCGACTGGAGATGCATCATCAGGATGCTTCTGCAGGTTTCCGGTCCGCATTCTTCCGGAGCGGCGCCGTATTTTCCGAGTACCTGGTTCCAGAATTTCTGTGTAACTTCCCTGTCTTCCTTCCACCATGCCCTGAGCGGACTCATGTCGTGGGTGGAGGTGGCGCAGACTGAGAAATAAGGGTATTGCCAGGTGTCGGCGAACTCCCTCTTCGGGTCCTTCGGCATTCTCTGGATTTCGAGGGAGAGTATCTTCAATGCGCTCATTACCTCAGGAACGCAGTCCGGTATCATTCCGAGATCTTCTCCGCAGGCCAGCATTCCGGTCGAGGCCAGGAGTTCAGGCAGTTTCCTCATTGCCGACTGCCTCCAGAATTCATTGTGGCGACGGTAGAAGAAATCATTGTAGAGGGCATTGTAGGCATCCTTCTGCCATTGCGGCAGATTGCGGTAGCGCTCCGTGTTCTGGGCCGCGATTCTCGGGTGCCAGTATCCTTTGCGCCTCTGGTCCTCCAGGAAGAGGGTGTTGAGGGAATCCTCCGTGTACCAGCCAGTGGTGACATCGAATCCTCTCTGCCTGAGTTCATCCTCGCTGAACGGGAGGGCAGGGTTGAAATGTCCGGCGAGACCGCTCTTCGCTCCTGCCGGAATCTCCCAGATGCGGAAGAATCCGAGAATGTGGTCAATCCTGAAGGCATCGAAGAACTGCTCCATGTTGGACAGCCTCTGCTTCCACCATGCGAAGTCGTCCTCTGCCATCTTCTCCCAGTTGTAGGTAGGGAAGCCCCAGTTCTGGCCGTCCGCAGCGAATGCATCAGGCGGTGCTCCTGCCTGGGAGTCGAGGTGGAACTGCGACGGATTCTGCCAGGCATCCACGCTGGTGCGGCTCACGCCGATCGGCAGGTCGCCCTTGAGAATGACTCCGAGAGAATGCGCATAGTCCCTCGCTTCCTTCAGTTGTCTGTTCAGATGATACTGCACATAAGAATGGTAGTCCGCCTCGTCCCTGTTTTCCCCGATAAGTGTCTCGATACGGGATTTGCTGAATTTTGAATATTTTCCCCATTTGGCCGGGTCCGCGGTTCCATTTGTCACGGTAAGAATCCGGTATGCGCAGTATGCATCCAGCCAGAACTTGTTGTCATTGTAGAAATTCTTGTAATCTTCTGTCTCCCTGGTCTTCTTCCAGTTGGCGGCGAAAGCCTTGCGCATCAGCCTGTCCTTCTCCCTGTTCACTCTTTCGTAGTCAACCTGCGGAAGTGCCTCGAGCTCGGCCTGCAATGTCCTGTAGGCCTTGTCCCTGCGGACTCCTGCCTCCGGAAGATATACAAACTGCGGGTGGAGGGCATAGATGGAGTTCGCGCTGTAAGGGTATGAATCAGTCCAGGTCCCAGTGGCAGTGGTGTCATTCACCGGAAGAATCTGGAGAACCCTCTGCCCGGTGGCTGCGGCCCATTCCGCCATCTTCTTAAGGTCGTGGAAGTCGCCGATTCCGAAGCTGTCCCTGGTTCTGATGGAGAATACCGGAATGGCGGTTCCTGCACATTTCCAGCCCTTTCTGTACATCTCGCCGGCATCGGACATTGCCTCAAGGCCTTCGCCCTGCTGCACGGAGAAGGTGCCTCCGGAGAATGCCGACTTGTGGAACGGAGCATTGGCCGGCACATCGGACCAGGCATCCGCAAGCTCCAGCCTTGCCGGCAGGTTCTCCGCCGTGAGGCCTGTCTGTCCGGAGATGCTGCGGTTCTTCCATTCTCTCCTCAGGAGGTTTCCGCCGACGCGTACCTCGTAATGGTAGGGAGCGTCAATGATTTTCTCCGGCGTCCTTGTCCTGACTTCGGCAGTCCATATTCCGCCCTCTCCATAACTCATTGCAATGCGTTTGTCTCCAAATGCGAGGTACCAGCCCAAGTCAAGGAATGTTTTTGCTTCGCTAAGTCCGTAAGAAAAGCAGTGGATAATTCCTCTGTTGTAGTTTGCCGATCGGAGCACATCGACCGTGTCCTCAAATCCGTCCCGCGAATGCACAATAAACGGAAGGTCAAGTTCTTTTGCAAGTTCCAGCTGCATTTCAAAAAGCTCTTTTTCGCCAAAGAACATTTCCTTGTCAAAGTCTGATTCATTGCGTCCGTCTGGTCCGCTTGGATTCCAGTGATGGTCAATTCCGCCTTCGCCAATCGCCACAAGATGGGAAGAAAAGCAACTTGAACTTTCCTTGAATTCTTCTATGCTGTCCCTAAGCTCTTCCATGCAGGCTTCACGTTCTTTTATTGAATCCGAATCTGGCCAAATTCCTGCACTAAAGAAAATAGACTTTTTCAGTTTGCTTTGCAGATTTACATCCGGAATTTCTTCCATGCAGCCTTCAAGAATTTGCGCTCGCTCAATCAAGTCCGAGCATTTTGTGCCAATATCAAGCCCGAAATAAATTCTATTTTTTGCCATCTTTTCAAGAATTTCAGTTCCGAATTCTTGTGAATTATTTTCAACTAGATGATGAAAATGAAAATG
>SFPH01000062.1 GCA_004552115.1 Bacteroidales bacterium | reverse complement strand
AGATGACGGAGAGCAGGAAGACCAGATCCCAGCCGTGCGGGCTGTCTGCGATAGCACCGAAAACGATGCCGGAGACGATAGGGGAGAGGTAGCAGAACAGTCCGCAGATGCCGTTGGCCGTAGCTGCGGCGCGCTTGGTGGCCTGGTTGGAGCAGGCGATGCCGAGCAGGGCCTGCGGGCCGTAGATGAAGAATGCGGACAGAATTATCAGAAGGGACGATATCACCACATTGCCCGGAGTCTTCCAGAAAGCAAGCATGCAGAGGGAAGCTAGCAGGGTGCAGATGGCGCTGGTACGGACCGCGCGGCCCTTGAAGAACTTGTCTGTCACCCATCCGGCAAGCAGCATTCCGAGGATGCCGCCGATGATTTCCATTGCTCCCACTACGCTGGCAGCCAATGTGATATCCATTCCCTTGACCTGGGTAAGAATCGTCGAGCCCCAGTCCAGAATCGTGAACCTGATGATGTACACGAAGAAATCCGCAATCGAGATTATCCAGATGACAGGGTTTTTCAGAACCATCTCCGAGATGCTCCTCTTGTAGATGCGCCTGGTCAGCTCAGGGCTCTCGGCCACCTCTTCCTTCTTCTCCCCGGCGGCGCCGGAATACTCCCTGTCGATCTCCTCCACGGACGGAAGTCCCACGGTATGAGGCTCATTGCGCAATCCGAAGAATATCATTGCCGCACCGAAGATTGCCAGGATTGCAGGAACCCAAAAGCACCATTGCCAGGCAGCATTGGAGAAGTTTCCGAGAATTGCGCCGATCAGGAGAGAGAGCAGGCCTGCGCCGATGGAATGCGATGCGTTCCAGAGCGACTGCTTCGTTGCGAGTTCCGAAGGCCTGATCCAGTGCGCCATCAGCGACGAGCATGGAGGATAGCCCATTCCCTGAAGCCATCCGTTTATCAGCCAGAGACTTCCCATCAGGTAAATGAAACCCATTGTAGCCTTTCCTTCGGTGTCGAGGACATTGAAGAAGGCATTGACATCGGGGATGAAGCCAATGAAGATATTGACAATGGCGGAGAGCAGGAGGCCCAGTGCCATCAGACCTTTCTTGTTGGCGATCCTGTCGGAAAGGAAGCCGTTGACGAGGCGGGATACTCCGTAAATGACTCCGTTAAGCGTCAGGAAAAGTCCGAGCTTGGTCTTGGTGATTCCCAATTCTGCCTCCAGGGCAGGCATTGCGATGCTGAAGTTCTTCCTCACGAAATAAAAGAGGGCATAGCCCACCATCAAAATGATCAGAGTCCTCCACTGCCAGTAGTTGTACTTTTTCAATGTCTTAGCTTCCATTCCGGTTGTGTTTATCTGTTATATTCCGATATAAGGCCGGATTGCTCCGGCCTGCATTCTTCCCAAAATTAGATATTTTCCGGGATTATTCCAAATGGTCCCGCCGGCTATCCGATGACCTCGAACCTTCCGCCCTTGCCGAAAATGTGCTCAGTCACCTCGTCCAGAAGCCCTGCGCGGTAGATGAGGTCGATGCCCGTGTACCTGTTGCGCATGAAAGGAATGCACTTGAAGGTGTCGCGTAGACGGGCCTTGCTTACCCCGATCTCCTCCGGGCTGGATGGCGCACCCACCAGTCTGAGCATCTCCTTCACGTCGTCGAAAGGAATAATCTGCTCACGGATACGCTCCCGGAGCACCGGCCAGGAGGCGGCCACCGCCTTCAGTTCCCTGCGCAGCTCCTCCGGCCCGCAATACTTGGCCTTGCTCTCGGCCAGGCCCCTCGCAAGATGTCCCGGCTTGCCTTCGAAAATCTTCCTGATATAAGCCTCCTGTTCCTCCCAGGAAGGCCAGGCTGCGACGCAGGCATCTATGTCAATATTACTCAAATCCTTGGAAATCAGGAACTCCAGGCAGGCAGTCGAAACCATCGTCCCGATGCCGACCTTGAAACCGTGCGAAACGTGACGCCCGTTGAAACACAGGCCCTCCATGTCCCAGAAATGGCTGAACTGGTGGTCCGTTCCCGAGGCAGGGCGGCTCGACGATATCGCCTGCATTGCAAACCCGCTCATTATCAGGCCGTCAGCCAGCATTCCCGTAGCCTCGACATCGCCATTGGCGACAGCTGCAGGGTCCGAGAGAGCCTTGCGAAGATTCTTCTGGACAAGCCCGAAGGCGAAATCGTCAACAGCCTCGCTTCCGACCGCATCGGCGATGATCCAGTCAGCCCCGGCCGGCACCTTCGCCAGCAGGTCGGCATAACCGGAGGCCGACATTCCCGCAGGGGCCTTGGCGGCAACAGCAGGGTCGAAAACCACGCCCAAAGGTGCAGGACAGTCGAATGTCTGCTTGTTCCCCTCGTATGTGATGGAAGCGCCGTAGGCTGTATAACCATCCATCGACGCGGCGGTTCCGACAATGACATAGCGCCTGCCGAGATGGTGTGAGGCCAGCTTGGTCAAATCGTTGATGACACCTGAACCGACAGCCACCGGCACTGCGTCAATCTGCCTGAGATATGCCTCAAGTTCCTCAAGATAAGACCATTCCGCATATAATTCAGGGTCTCTGAAAATGAAATTCTTCGCCATGGGGATACCGGCTGCAGTGAGAATGTCGCATACCCGCTGTCCGGCGGCGGCGAAAGTATTCACGTCAGCCACTGTCACAACCTTTTTGCCCGGAAACAAAGTCCGCAGCATCCCCGGCAATCTTTCCATCGCCCCCTTGCCGAACTCCAGAGCCTTGGTATCTCTTGCTCTCTGAAGAGCTGTCTCGATGTCATTCATATTCTATAATAATTCGCAATTACGATTCGATATCATATCGATTTCTACAAATATACGTAAATGTAAGTAAATATTTTCATTTTTTAACAAATTCTTTTAA
Source organism: Bacteroidales bacterium (assembly GCA_004552115.1). The sequence goes on along the minus strand of SFPH01000062.1, from coordinate 4,523 downwards.
TTTTCTCACATTATCGGCCGAAAACACTGTCTTATGTTTATGGAGGGGATGGCTGACTTTCGAAACGAAATCGAGCGGTCCGACAGCCGGCACCATCCTGACCGTATCCGAGGCAGTAATATTCACATATTCAGCAGTTATTTTTTCAAATTTCTTTGAAATCTTCCAAAAAACGATATCTTTGCAACAACCATTATATATTACAACATGATCAGTATCGCAGAGCGTCATCTCTTTATCAAGGAACAGCTTTCAAGAAATGGATACATCCGCGTCCAGGACATTGCGGACCAGCTCGGAGTTACAGGGGCCACCATCAGGAAAGACCTCAGGATACTCGAAAGCCAGAATGTTCTGATCCGTGCCCACGGCAGCGCATCGCCGGTCAAACCTCACGTCATGGATGTCAGCATCCACGAGAAGTCGGTGCAGCATTCAGCTGAGAAACAGGCGATTGCGAGGGCTGCACAGAAGCTGATTAAGCCGGATGACGCCATCATCCTCGCCTCGGGTTCCACAGTCACCGCATTTGCCGAGCAGCTTCAGCCTGTCAACAGCATCAACATCGTCACTCCGTCCATCGGAATCGCAGTGCTGATGAACGAGAAAGAGGATGCCAAAGTGCTTCTCCTGGGAGGGGAAATGTACAAGAATTCCCTCTCTGTACGAGGCATTTACGCCGAAGCCGGACTCAGGAACGTCAGCTGCTCCAAAGTCTTCATCGGCTGCGACGGCATAGACATCTCCACCGGAATCACCTGCGCAACCATCGAGGAGGCCAGGCTTACCAACGCAATGATGTCCGCCGCCTCCCAGACCGTCATCCTGGCCGATTCATCCAAGTTTGGCCGCCGAGGCTTCGGCAAGATCGGAGCCCTCGAGGATTTCGACATCATCATCACCGATGACGGCATTCCGAAGTCCCTCAAGGACAAGATCGAGGATGCGGGAGTCCAGATAATCATAGCCTAGCTGCGGGCGGCCTGCACTGCCGTATCATGTGTTTTCATGTGCCTAAGAAACAAAGACTTATTTATTTTGTTATTTAATTTAATATAAGTAACTTTGTCACAGCAAATAAGCCGGATTTAGGTGCATTATTTCACTAAAATTGTGGAATAGCCATTACACTCCTCTGTAAGTAATTGATTAATAGTACATTACACAAAGAGGGGTGAATTATGGAATACGCTTTTCTGAAAGGGTGGAGATTGGACAGAAATATCCATTGACAGAAAAAGAGCATTGGTTCGCGATGAACGTTTATGCCCTTCGGATGAGCCTTGCCGAGAAAGCGTTGTCCCTCGAGGATAGGCTCGACTATTATCTTCCGAAACATTTTGTCCTGAGGCGATACGCTTCAGGTATGAAACGGGTTCTCGTTCCGCTGCTGCCGAGCATGGTCTTCGTGCGGGGCAGATTCTCGGAAGTCCATCGTTTCCAGAGCATCTACTCCTTCATCGGATTCGCCACATTGCCGAAGGACGGACACCGGACACCGATTGTCGTGCCCGATCCCGATATGGAGAATTTCCGGATTGTGGCGGATAAATGCCGGGACGACCTGACATATTACTCGCCTCGTGAAATGAAAATGCATAAAGGAGAGTATATCAGGATAATCGGGGGCCTGTTTGACGGGGCAGTGGCCAAGCTCGTGAAGGTGCCCGGGAAACGGAACCGCAAACTGGTCGTGGAACTGCCGGGCATAGCGGAGGTCGCGACTACCAGCATTGAGCCGCAGTTCGTGAGGAAGATCACGAAAGCGGAGTATGACGAGGCCTTGAAGCGCGGTTCCGGAGTGTAGAATGACAATACCCCGCCAGCCCGTCGAACCCGCTGACCTGACGGCAAGATAAGCAGTGTAGAATGACCCGGCGAACCCGCTGACCGCACCTGCAAGAGAAAATGACCGCGCCTGCAAGAGAATATGAATAATAATAACAGATTAACAATATGAAACATTCGTTCATAGCCGCATTATCAGCAGCCATCCTGCTCAGCTCATGCGCCTCACAGAGGGCCGTGGAGAAAGTCAGGTACTTCCAGGATCTGGAGGACGGAGCTTCCTACGCCACAAGAGTGGAGCAGGCCATCACCGTCAAGCCGGAGGACAAGCTCACCATCGTCGTGAACAGCAAGGATCCGGAGCTTGCGGGAATGTACAACCTCCCGGTCATCTCCAGATACCTTGGATCCGAGGGCTCCAACTTCTCGCAGAACCAGAGCGTCGCATCATACACGGTGGACAGGAAGGGCAACATTGACTTCCCGATACTGGGAAGCATCAAGGTTGAGGGAAGGACCAGGGGCGAGATTGCCGAAAAGATCAAGAGCGAGCTCGTGGACCGCAATCTCATCAGGGACCCTGTGGTCACAGTCGAGTTCATGAACATGTACATCTCAGTCCTCGGCGAAGTCAACAAGCCGGGCCGCTACAACTTCAATCAGGACCGCCTCACCCTCATCGAGGCCCTCGGCCTTGCCGGCGACCTCACCATCTACGGAAGAAGGGACAATGTCAAGGTTCTCCGCGAAGTGGACGGACAGCAGAAAGTCTTCATGGTGGACCTCAGGTCCGGAGCTGACCTCTACAACTCCCCGGTCTTCTACCTCCAGCAGAAAGACATCATCTACGTGGACCCTAACGTAGTCAGGATGCGCCAGTCCACGGTCAACGGCAACAACGTCCGCTCGACCTCATTCTGGATATCCATAGCCTCGGTTCTCACCTCCGTGGCCGTCCTCATCACCAACATTCTCAATAACAGTAACAAAGGAAATAAATAACAGTACCGCACCATGGCTGAATTCAACGAAGAAAACATCCAGAACAACGACGATTTCCTGAACATCCAGGAACTCCTGATAATGTGCCTCTCCAAATGGAAGTGGTTCGCCCTTTCACTGGTCCTGGCGCTCTGCTGCGCGGTATTGTACGTGCTCAGGACCCCGCCGGTCTATACCAGGTCCGCCTCCATCCTCATCAAGGAAGAAGGCAAGGGCTCCGGCTCGCTTGCCGGCGAGCTCAGCTCGTTTGCCGACATGGGCATGTTCAGCTCCGGCATCAATGTCTATAACGAGCTGATTACCATACAGTCACCTGCATTGATGTGGGAGGTGGTGAAGCGTCTCCGAGGCACATTCCACGACAACACCCTCTACGGGGAGTCATTGCCGGTCAGGGTCAATTTCCTCGACCCCGACACCAGAGGCTCATTTGAAATCAATGTCAAGGCCGACGGAAATGCCAGCCTAACCGCCTTCATCCTCGAAGGCGAGAAAGTCCAGGGCAATGTGAAAGGCAATGTTGGAGACACCCTCTCGACCCCGCTCGGAAAGCTCACGGTAGAGTACGCCGATGCCTGGGCAGGGGAGGAAGTCAATGTGAAAGTCAGCCGCACATCAGTCTTCGCGGCCGCCACAGGCTGCTCCAATGCATTCTCGGCATCTCTGAACAACAAGAACGCCACCGTCATCGACATGAGCTATGACGACGTCTCCACCAGGAGGGCAGAGGACATACTCAACACCCTCATTGCCGTTTACAATGAGAACTGGGTCAAGGACAAGAACCAGATTGCGGTCAGCACCTCCAGATTCATTGACGAGAGGCTGAAAGTCATTGAGGCTGAGCTCGGTGACGTGGACAGCAACATCTCCTCATTCAAGAGCGAGCATCTCATTCCGGACATCAATGCCGCCACCGGCATGTACATGCAGAATGTCAACCAGGCATCCCAGCAGGTACTCGAGCTGAACAACCAGCTCTACATGGCCCGCTACATCAAGGCATTCATCCAGAACAGTGACAAGTTCCAGCTCCTCCCGGCCAACTCCGGAGTAGAGAGCTCATCCCTCGAGGGCCTGATAGGGGAGTTCAATGAGAACCTCCTCCGCCGCAACCGCCTTGTGGCCAACAGCAGCGAGCAGAACCCTCTGGTAATAGACCTGGACCGCACTCTCGAGTCGATGAGCAGCTCCATCCTCGTCTCCCTCGACAATGTCATCAACTCCATCCAGACCCGGATCAATTCCCTGGAAGCCAGCGAGAGAAAGAACACCGCCCGCATCCAGTCCAATCCGTCCCAGGCCAAGTACCTCATCTCGGTGGAGCGTCAGCAGAAAGTCAAGGAGGCCCTCTACCTCTTCCTCCTCCAGAAACGTGAGGAGAATGAGCTCTCGCAGGCCTTCACCGCATACAATACCAGGGTAATCACCCCGCCGACAGGCAGCAGGATGCCGAAGTCCCCGAACAGGAAGATGATACTCCTCATCGCCATCGTGTTCGGACTGGCATTGCCGTTCGGCATCATTTACCTCATACAGACCACCAACACCAAGGTCAGGGGCCGCAAGGACATTGAAAAGCTCAGCATCCCGCTCGTGGGCGAAGTTCCGCTCTGCGGCGCCGAGGACGACGTGAAGAACTGGAAGAAGCATCTTCTGAACAGGCACGAGGAGAAACGCCAGCTCATCGTCGTGAAAGACGGCAGCAGGGATGTGGCCAATGAGGCCTTCCG
>SFPH01000061.1 GCA_004552115.1 Bacteroidales bacterium | reverse complement strand
CTGCTGCTGACCGGAAGAAATTCCGTAAGACCCTGGACAATGCCGAGAATCAGAGCCTGCCACCATTCCATAACTTATTCCTCCCTCTTTTTCCAGATTTTCATTATCGCGAATATTTCCAGGCCGATTCCGGCCAGTATGACTACCGGTGCGAGGACAAGCCTGCGGAAGTCGAACATCGCCTCGTTGAAGACTGCGGGATCATCGCAGCCATTTTTCCGTTATCCATAATATCTTATCTATCAATAATATAATTCATCCTTGTCCAATGAGACCAGCTTATTCACGACAAACCAGGTGCTGATCACGCAGATAATGAGTCCGGATGCCACCACGACTCCCATCACGATGAGGAGGCGGGGCAGGGTGAATATCTCGAAAAGCTGGGCAAATTCGGCCCGGATGACAAAGAGCAGTCCGGTCAGCATCACCAGTGCAATCACGGAGGCGAAAAGCCCGAGGAATGCGGCCCTCAGGAGGAACGGCCCCCGGATGAAGGCCCGCGTGGCCCCTACCAGCTTCATCGTGTGGACAGTGAATCTGCGGGCGAAGACATTGAGCCTCATCGTATTGTTTATCAACACGAAAGAAATGAAAAGCATCAGGGCGATGAACACTCCCAGCACCATCGAAATACGGTTGAGATTGGAATTGAGGGCATCCACCAGGGATTTCTGATAGACGACCTCATCCACCATCGGGGACTTCATCATCGCCTTCTCCACAATCTTCAGGCTGTCCCGGGAGACGTAATCGGCATCCAGGGTGACAACTATGGAGACCGGAATCGGCGAAGTCTCGAAAACGGAGAGAAAGTCGGCTCCGAGCATCTCGGCCATCTCCTTCTCACCCCTGGCCTTGGTGATGAGTTCTGCATTGCGCACGAATCTCATCGAATCGATCTCATTCTTGAAAACGGCGGCCTCTTCGTCGGAAACCTCCTGCTTCATCATTACCGAAACCTGGAGATTCTCCTTGAAGAATTCGGATACGCTGCGGGTATTGACCAGAAGCATTGCCGCCACGCCGACAAGCAGCAGCACCAGGCTGATGCTCACGACAGACGACAGATAGGCGTTCACCAGACGGCGGCGCATAAGTTTGTTCTCGTTTTTCCGCATAATTAGCCAAATTGTCCCCAAAGATAGTGATTTATCGAAATATCAAAAAAATTTCTTACCTTTGTTTGATGAACCAATATTGAAAATCATATGGGAGAGAAGATTTTGTTCGTTAATTCCGAGATTTACCCGTACCTTCCCGAGAATCACATCTCCGGGATAGGACGATACCTTCCCCAGGGAATCCAGGAAAGGAAGAAGGAAATCAGGTCGTTCATGCCCCGCTACGGATGCATAAACGAACGGAAGAACCAACTCCACGAGGTCATAAGGCTTTCGGGAATGAACATTGTCATCGACGACGTGGACAGACCTCTCGTGATCAAGGTAGCTTCCATCTCTTCCGCAAGAATGCAGGTGTATTTCATTGACAACGAGGACTATTTCAAAAGAAAGCAGATTGACCGGGATGACGACGGAGTCTTCTTCCAGGACAATGCCGAAAGGGCCGTGTTCTTCGCCCGGGGCGTCCTCGAGACGGTCAAGAAGCTCAGGTGGGCTCCTGACATCATACATTGCCAGGGTTGGATCACCCAGGTCCTGCCCCTCTACCTGAAGAAAATCTACAAGGACGATCCCATCTTCGCATCCAGCAAGGTCGTGCTCTCCCTTTACGGCGACACTCCGGGAAAATTCGACGAAGATCTCGCTTCCCTCGTGAAATTCGGAGACATAGCTGACGGGGACATTCCGGACCTCAGTGAATCGACTGGCATAAATCTTGCGAAAACCGCCGCCCGGTATTCCGATGGAATCATCCTCGGCTCGGACGATGTGGACAGCGGGCTGAAGGAGTACTGCAAGGGGCTGTCCCTGCCAATGCTCGAATACAGCGCCAAGGCGATTGAGGACGGTTCATACATTGACGCTTATAACAATTTTTACGAAAGTCTTTAGCAAATGAGCTTTTCATTCAGACACGGATTTGCGGCTGCCGCTGCCGGACTGGTTGCCGCTTCCTGCGTAAACATCAACTCCTCGCTCGGAGAATCCTTCATTGCGGACAACCAGCTGTATGATCTTTACACGGTGGAATTCCCCATCGAGGACATCAATATGGAAATGGCTGACAGTCTCTCGTCCTACAGTCTTTACAAATTCACCGTAGGCGCGGTCAGGGATGATACATTCGGGCTTACGACCAGGTCTTCAGGGGCTTCCATTTTTCCGCAGTTCCGGACTCCACCTCATATGACGATTTCAGCCAGCAGTTCATACTCCAAAATATCAATGTTTACGAGCTGGACAAGGCTCTGGACTACTCCAAGGCAGCCCCGGAGGTAACCTACACGAAGAAGAGGATTACTGACGGAATTCCTGTCTATAACGGCAAGGATTCCCTCTCATTCGATTTCACCCGCGAGTTCGGCGAGAAATATCTGAACATAACGGACAGCGATCTCGACACCATCAGCAACTACCTGGAGAAATTCCCGGGAATAATCCTGACAGTGGATCCGCCAACCGGCAAAGGAGGCCGGATCAACATGTTCAAGCTCCCGCTCAGCGTCAGCAACGGATATATATACGGTTCGACCGCAGAGCTCAAGTTTACCGCCGAATATGAGGGAAGAGGACAGATTGACACATCTTTCCTGTTCTATCTCGGACCTGCCCAGATTTATGACCTGAGCGGCGTGACGGCAACAAGCGCCACCACCTACCCGCAGATTGCATACGACATTACCACGCATGAGAGCGGGCATCTCGCAGGAAAGGCCGGGGAGAAGCTCTACATCGAGGGAGGAAAGGGACTGAAACCTGTCATCAAGGCAGCCGGACTCAGGGAAAAGGTGCTTGATGAGATTCTCAAGCATACCGACGACCCTTCGTCCATAGTGGTCAGCAAGGCCACTATCGACCTGCCTTTCGAATTTCCGGAAGACTACCTGAAGATATGCCAGTATCCGACAATGGTCAGCCCGACCTGCCGCATTGCGACGGACACCTCGGTGACCTACGCCGGCATCTCGGACGCCAGCGCATCGGACGAGAACCAGGGCAACATAGACCGCTCAAGATGCCGCTATGCTCCGGACATCTCGCACCACGTCCAGGAAATCCTCAAGCTCGAAGATCTGGAAAAGATCGAGAATTATGACATCTGGCTGCTCGCAATGGCGACCGAGACCATTTTCAAAGGCTCCTCATCATCCTCATCATCATCGAGCGACTATCTGGATATGATGAACTACATGAGCTACTACAACAGCATGTACAATGGTTACGGATATGGCGGATATGGTGGTTACGGCGGATACGGAGGATACGGCTACGGCAGCTATTACAACAATTACTACAATTACTATATGATGCAGGCAATGTACGCCTCGTCGTCATCGGAATCGGAGAGTCTGGAGACAACCATGCAGATGATGGACTTCCACAGATTCTACCGCGCCGTCCTCAACGGCCCGGAAAATGAGGGACGCGCACCTGTATTCAGAATCACATTCGCCGTTCCGAAATCCGGAGAATAGCGCATGCAGCATAACACAAAGAAGAGGATCACAATTGTGACCCTCTTCTCTTTTATCTGCAGAATCAGATATTACTTCTGGCTGAGCTTGTTCTCAACATAAGCGATAGCGTCGCCTACAGTGGAGATCTGACCGCCGTCCTCATCTGGGATCTTGATATCGAATACCCTCTCGAACTCCATGATGAGCTCAACTGTATCGAGTGAATCTGCACCGAGGTCATTGGTGAAGTTCGCAGACTCGGTTACTTCAGACTCCTCAGCACCAAGCTTGTCAACGATGATGGCCTTTACCTGATTTACAATTTCTTCGTGTGACATATTAAATTTTGTTTATTGATTAATAAATATATATCCTCTGTCAATTAACTCGGCAAAGTAAGCAAAAAAAATCCAAAAAATAAAACAATTTCGACCAAACGACAATAATTTTACCTATTTCCGCTTATTAAGTGCCGTTTGGGTACAATGTGAAACGCAGTGTCCCCGACAGTTTCACCGCTCTCCCCTGCTGAGGCCGTACCATATTCTCAGTCCGTTGAGGGAATTCAGGAAATAGAAAATGTACTTGATGACCATCACCACGGTATAGCTGGAATCCGGAGATGACAGGGCCTTTCCTCCCCATAGGCAGATGGAGAAGATATTGACCAGTATCCAGACCACCCACTGCTCCATGAATGCAAGGGACATCAGTACCTGGCCGAGAATGTTCAGCACGAGCACCAGGGCATCGAAGAGAATGACGGTACGGATGAATCCCTCTGTCTCCGGGCTGCCGCCGACTGCGCAAAGTATCAGATATGCCGTCACGGTACCTGCGGCAAAGGCTGCCGAGAGCATGGCCCATTGCCTGCCGTCAAGCCTGCGGGCCCTGACTTTCTCTTTTGAGGAGGCTCCCCTCTTCCTCCATTGCCACCATCCCACGAACTGCATCGGCAGGAAATAGAATGCGTGAAGGGCGAAATTGCCCCAGACCGGGTCCCCTCCCGGACGGATGCTGCTGTCGAAGGCCACATAGGAGGCGATTGTGACGTCAATGAGGCCGAAAAGGAAGGTGAGAATGTTGCCGTTGGCTGACAGGACGGTATTGATGACACCGGTCAATGCGCCCACACTGGCCAGCAAGAGCATGAAATGCCTCGCTCCGGGCTGCTGGAACTTGTAGACATTGGTCACGACCACGGCCAGAAGCATTCCGACCAGGATGAAGGCATTGAACCAGAGGTTGAATTTCTTTTCGCTGATTTTCATTGTACAGTCAATATATCTTGTTGAGTTCATTGTGTATCCGCTCTGCCAGATCGCGCTTCCCGAGGAAGGAGGCGAGGTCTTCCACATCCGCAGCGGCAATCCTGGGAACGCTTCCGTAATGCATCAGAAGACGTTTTTCCGTCTGCTCTCCGACCCCCTTGATCCCGGTCAGGGCGGATTCTATCTGGCTCTTGCTCCTGAGGCTGCGGTGGAATGTGATTCCGAAACGGTGAGCCTCGTCGCGAATCCTCTGCAGGAGTTTCAATGCCGCGGAGTTGCGGTCAATGAAGAGCGGATACGGGTCGCCCACCCTGATGACCTCCTCCAGGCGCTTGGCCAGACCGACCACCGTAAGCTTCTCAGTAAGACCAAGCTCCGCCAATGCCTGAAAGGCAAAGTCGAGCTGGCCCTTGCCTCCGTCAATGACAATTAGCTGCGGCAGATCATCCGGAGCCTCGGCCAGCATCCTGGAATATCTCCGGTTCACCACTTCCTTCATCGAGGCATAGTCATTGGCCCCGATCACGGTCTTGATCTTGAATTTCCGGTAATCTTTCTTGGAAGGCATCCCGCCGCGGAAGACAACGCAGGAGGCTACCGGATTGGTCCCCTGGATATTGGAGTTGTCGAAGCACTCTATGTGCTCAGGCAGGGCATCCATCCCGATGGCCTTGCGGAGTTCCTCCAGCACGGTCGCACGGTACTGGTCAGGGTCGGTGTGCTCTTTCTGGCGGATGGAATTGAACTGATACTCCCGGGCGTTCCTGGCGCTCAAGTCCAGCAGGGCGAGCTTGTCGCCCTTGACCGGGATGCGGAAACGCACTCCCTCCATCTCCACATCAGGGAGGAAAGGCACAATGACCTCGCCGGCAATCTTCCCGAACTTGGACTCTATTTCAGCAATGAACTCGCTCAGGATTGAGGCCGGTTCCTCCTCGATATTGAGTTTGAATCCGAGATTCAGGGACTGGATGATGGCTCCTCCCCTCACTCTGATGAAGTTGCCGTAGGCCTCGGAGGCATCCTGGACGAGGGAGAAGACATCCACGTCCACGTCCGACGCGGCAGTGACCACGGATTTGGAATAATGCTGCTGGAGAGAGTCTGCCTTCTCCTTGTAAATCTGGGCCTGCTCGAACTCTAGACGGTCAGCGGCATCGCGCATGAGATGGCGGTAATGCTGGATTATCTCATTGACACCGCCCTTCAGAAGGCTTACGATTTCCTCGATTCCCGCATTGTATTCGGCTGCGGAAATCTTGCCCGCACAGCAGCCTGCGCATCTTCCGATATGGAAATCCAGACAGGGCCTGTATCTGCCGCGGAGTATGGCGTCCGAGGTCAGCTTGTGGTTGCAGGACCTTATCTTGTAGTTCGCATGGAAGAATTCAAGCAGATTGCGGGCATGCATGACTGAGCTGTAGGGCCCGAAATAGCGGTTGCCTTTCACGACCCTGCGGGTCAGGTAAACCTTCGGGAACTCGTCTCCCGTGACGCATATCCACGGATAGGTCTTGGAATCCTTCAGGAGAATGTTGTACTTCGGCCTGTACTGCTTTATGAGATTGTTCTCCAGGAGCAGGGCATCCGCCTCGGAATCCACCACGGAATACTGCGCGTCCGCAATCTTCGAGACCAGAATCCTGGTCTTGGCCGTGAGCCGTTCGGGCGGGGCGAAATACTGGGCCACCCTCTTGTGGAGATCCTTGGCCTTGCCCACATATATCACAATCCCCTCGGAGTCATAATACCTGTAGACTCCGGGGGAATGCGGAAACAATGCTATCTTCTCTCTTAGCGTCAACGCTGAACGTACTTGGCAATCTCCTCTGCAATGCCTTCACCGCGGAGATTCCTCTTCAGGATGGTTCCGTCAGGGCCGAAGAGAATGATGTGAGGAATGCCGGATATGCCGTAGATTTCAGTCGGAACAGCCTGAGCGTCAATAATCTGGTTCCAGTTCACGCCATAAGCCCTGGCAGTGTCGACGGTAGCCTGAGGCTTGTCCCATACAGCAACGCTGAGCACGTCGAAGTCCTTGCCGCGGAAATCCTCATACGCCTTCTTCACGTAAGGAATCTCAGCCTTGCAAGGGCCGCACCATGATGCCCAGAAATCCACGAGGATATACTTTCCCCTGCCGACGTAGTCGGAGAGGCTTACATCCCCATCCTTGCCCTTGACTGTGAAATCCGTGAACATCCTGCCCTCTGCTGTATTGAGGCGGGCAGTCAGGGCGGACTTCATCTTCGTCACCTGAGGGGTGGCCACAACCGCTGAGTCCAGAGTGTTGAGGAGGGAGTCCAGCTCAGCATCCTCAAGGTCGTAATAAACCTGCTGGAGGGCTGCAAGAGCAAGGAGATTGTCCTTGTTGGCGGTGATTGTCTCAAGATTGTAGGCGGAGAAGTCCTCGAAGAAGCTGTTCGCATATGCCTCCATCAGGCTGTCTCTTTCGGCTTCTGAAATGCCTGTGCTGTCGTTGAGGGCGCGCATAGTGGTCCGATACTCCATCATTGACTCCTTCGTGCGGCTCGCATATTCCTCGAAGCGGTTGTTGAGAGAGCCCTTCGTGTTGGACTCGAAGACTATTCCGCTGCCGGCGAACTTGGCCGTGATGACTGTTCCGTCGGAAACGAACTGGCCTCTTGCGGAGCCTGCTGTCACAACGCCTGCTGCGAGCTTGTCGACAGGAAGGCTGATGGAGAATTCAGGTACTCCGGCAAGTGCAATGACTGTGTCAATATTCTGTGAAGGCAGGGAGATGTGAACCTCGTCAACTCCCTCAAGGCCGGCAACCTTGCCCTTGAGCAATGTCTGGCCATTGTTTGATGCGCAGGCTGCGGATATTGCCGCAGCAAACGCCAGAATGAAAATTTTCTTCATATGAAAGATATTGTTAACAGAATGCAAAATTAGTAAAAAATTTCCTTCGGACGTCAGAATGCATAAGAGTATGATACACCGATGGAGAAATGCCAGGCCTTCTCATAGAATATCGCATACACCGGGTCCCCGTCCGCATCATAGACGGGCATGCCGGAAGCATCTTCGACGACCTTGAGATTGCCGTTCTTCTTGGCATCATAGCTCTTGTCATATGTATAGTCGCCGAGGAGGTAGAAATCCAGGGTCTGCCTGCGGTTCAGCCTCCACTCAATACCTGGCTGGAGACGCACCCTGTCGACATACACGTCATTGTAACGGACATTGTCGCCCTGTTTCACGGTGAATGAGGGACTGTCGAAATGTACATTGTTGAGGGTGTTGCGGACCTCCACCGACACATAAGGTTCAATGGGCTTCGAAGGAGAGACGTAAGCGACCTTGAACCTGCTCCTGAGGGCGAAGGCGTTTCTCGGATTCTGGTATATGTTCATCTCCCCCGTCCTGTGGGTAAGCTGGAAACGCTCCCTGAGGGAGAACTTGAAATAACCCGCATTGTACATTCCCGTAAGGTCGAGTGTTGCCCTGTGGCGGAGATCCCATTCCCATCCGCCGGCATCGGCGCGCTTGTGCAGATTCATAAGGGTATAGGCCGCCCCGATCTTGAAATACGGGCAGGTTTTCCAGGTGAGGCCGACTGTAGTGTAGAACCTGTCAACCGCACTGAGATTGTCCTTGAGCCTGAATTCCTCCGATATGTTCGCGTGAAGGCCGCCGACAATCTTCTTGTCCAGCTCGGCCGAAATCCTGGCCCTGAAAT
>SFPH01000060.1 GCA_004552115.1 Bacteroidales bacterium | reverse complement strand
GGATATTTTGACTGGGAGGAACCGGAGAAGAGGCGTAAAGCCGGGAAGGCTTCCATTGTCCTGAGCGGGGATCTCTCCAGCAACGGAGACGCCAGATCTGTCAGCAGATTCCACGGATTCAGAGCCCCGGCCCTCAATATTCAGGACCGCACATGGATAGAGCAGACAGGAGAAGATTCCAGGTACGCAATCCCGGTTTCTGTGGGAATAGGTGCAAGATACCAGTTCGCCAGGAGATGGTCTGCAGGTACAGGTATCAGCTACACTATGCTGAGCAGGACATTCCCGGGCGTATATTGCAAGAATGTGGGCGGCATTCCTATTGACAGGATCAGCACCGACATAAGGCATAATATCCATTACATAGGTATCCCTGTCAATATCTATTACGACATTATCGACTCGAAGAGGGTCAAGTTCTACGCCTACGGGGGAGGTGCGGTGGACTTCCCTGTTTCAAACGTCTTCAGGGTAAAGGCTCCGACGGAGGAAATCATATTGAAGGAGAAGGTCAAGGGTGCGCAGTATTCCCTGGGTGCCGGAATCGGAGTGGAGTTCATGCTGACCAAGTTCCTGGGACTGTATCTCGACCCGGGATTCAATTATTATTTCAAGGGAGACCAGCCTGTGAGCATCCGCACGCAGCAGCCTTTCATGATGAATTTCGAACTTGGTTTCCGATTCGACATTTAGTCATCTTCAAAGGTCAGCTGACCGCTATAAAAGGTGCAATTACTTGATTTACAATAATTTGCCGCAAATTTAACCACTACTGAAGACATAGTGGAAAAATTCTAACCTTTAAAAAACATACATTTGTGGTGTAAAGCCCCGTATATTGGTAAAATATTTCGGGGCTTTCTTATTTATTCTTTACTTCGTCAAAAAACTTGACGATGAAGAAGCATTCATTATTTGTCTGCGGGACGGCGGCATTGGCCGTTCTGCTTGCGCTCCGCTCCTGTGCCTGGCTTGATGACGGAGCGGGCTTTTCAAGGTCCAGGCTGGAAACCGGTCCCGCTGCGGGAGGAGACAGGGGAAATGCAGGAGGTCCTTCCACTGTGAAAGAAGGTTCGCTGATGGTCACCGCAGTGGAATACCCGGAGGGCTGTTTCTGGCAGAGGGACAGTTCCGGCGGCACCGGAGAATGTCATATTTCCCTCTATTGCAACGGGTCCAGGACTGTTTCGGTGCCTTCCGGAGGGGGATTTCCGGCGAGCCATGACCCTGACATGCACAGATGCATTGACGGTAAACTCTACACCGATTATTCCGATGCAGGCAGGACATATGTCTGCGAGAACGGAAATCTCCTGTTCAGCTACGAGGGCAGGGAAATGATCTGCGGCTTCCTGAAAAGAGACGGAGACATCTACACCCTGGGCCAGAACAGGAGCGGGGAAGGATTGTCCTTCAGGAAGAACGGCACGATGGTTTTCTCCTCAGGCACGGGCAGCGTAATAGGGTCGTCAGCCAGCTCCTCCAGCCGGACAGGCGCCCTCTATGAAGATGACGGGAGCATAGTCTTCTGCTTCCGGAGCACCTCGATATCCCAGGGCAATGCGCTGACATCCTGCTACATTGTCCGGGACGGCAAGTCCGAGAAGCTGTCATTTCCGGAAACGGTCAGTTCCGTGTATGACATAAGGCAGATTGGCGGGAAGGTAGTTGCCGCCGTGAAGCATGTCACCCCGTCCAAGTCGCCCGCATTGATCATGGACGGCGAGCTTAAATCGCTTCCGCTTTCGATCAGCAACATCGATATCGGAAGCTGCCTGCTGCGCTGGGACGGGAGCGGGAATATCGCACTCAGCACTGCTTTCAGCGGCGACGGATGGAAGACCATAAGACGGGCCATAGTAAGAAACAACGGCTCCAAGGTCCTGTTTTCTGACGGGGAGACCATAACCGACTTCTGGATCTGCGGGGATGACTACGCCTACCCCATTGTCAGGGAGGGAGTCCTGTCATTGGTCTATACGGTCGGAAGGGTGAGAAAGTCGATAAATCCGGAAGGCAGATATTCGCTGATGAGCCCGGCCTGCATGACGTTCGACGGCAATTCGGTCACGGCAGGGCTGTCTCCGAGGGACTCGGCAGGTTTCCCCCTGATAATCAGGGGCTCAAGGATGGAAGAACTGAAGGTCAACGGATATGTGACTTCAGTGGGATACTCAGGAGCGGATTAAGCCCTATTCCTCCCAGGACAATGTCCTGGACTCGTCGGGATTGACCCGGATATGCACGCGCAGAGTCTCTTCCGGAAGGAGTTCCTCGATGTTCTCCGGCCATTCAATAATGCAGAGGCTGCCGCTGTCCACATAGTCGTAGAATCCGATGTCAAGAGCCTCGGATGCATTGTCGATGCGGTAGAAATCAAAATGATACAGCGGCTCGCCGGATGCTGTCCTGTATTCGTTCACAATGGAGAATGTAGGCGAGCTCACCGCATCCTCATTGACCCCGAGGACTCCGCAGATTGCGGAAGTGAAGGTGGTCTTTCCCGCTCCCATCGGGGCGAAGAAGGCTATGATTCTCCTGTCCCCGATCTCTTCGAGAAAGGTCCGGGCAGCCCCGGCAAGATGAGCCGGGTCCTTGATGAGTATTTCGTGTTTCAATTGAAAAAACCTTATTCAGACTCTCCGACAACCCACACGAGAACGTGTCTGTCGAAAGTGGTGTATTCGAGGTCAAATTCCTCCTCGTAGCCGTCCTTGGATACGAATGTAGCCTCCAGTTCGCCCTCTCCTCTCGGATGGAAGCGCTCCACCTCGATCTGCTCGGCGAAGTCCACGTTGTAGAGAGAAACCCTCTTGAAGACTGCCTCCTTGGCGCACCAGTAAATGGCCAGCTGCTCGTTCCTCTTGTCGTCGTCGAGGTCGTCGATTTCGTCCTCGGACAATGCCTTGAGCTCCACGGCGGAGAAGTCACGGTCGAGGGACTCGATGTCTATGCCGACATCCTCGGTCTCGTGAAGGATGACTGCAACATACTTGTCCGTATGGGTGATGCTGATATTGGTCACCATATTCTCGAGGAAAGGCTTGCCGTTGTCGTGATGGCTGAGATATACCTTCTCGTCGAACATTTCGTCAAGCAGGGCCCGTACGGCAAGTCTCTGCTTGCGGAGAGACTCGCTCTTGATCCAGGAAATCTCCTCCATTTCATCATTGGGAACCGAACACAGGGCCTTGAGCTCCTCCTCGGTCTCCTCTATTTTCCAGACAGCAATTTCAGCTTCGTTTTCAAGTGTTTTCTTAAGATACAGTGCCATAATAGTCAATGCCTTATGATCCTATTTCACCGCCCTTGCCCATATACGTCACACCCGTGCGCGGGGAATAACCGCACACGACATAACCACCATCCTGAAGGGAATCAGGATGGCAGGTCACGATAAGATATGTGTCGCTGCATATGAAATCCGACAACGGATCGTCCGCAGGCTTGCCTGCCGACATTGTCTGATCGCTATTTACAGAACTGGGAGGTTCCATACTTTTAAAGGCGTAATTGTTACGTCTGCAAATATAGTGCTTTTTTCGTAATCTGAAAAATAATAACTTACTTCAGTCCTGCAGCAGCTTCCAAGATCGGGATTATTCACCCTCGGCTTCTTCCACGGCCTTGAAATAGCGGTAGGAATTGACCTTGAGCTCACCCACCGAGAGTTCGTCGCAGACAATCGTTCCGTCAGGATGGGCCTGGAGTCCGGATACGGTGCAGTAATGTGAATAAGGGCCCTCGACGGCATCCCTGATGGCACGGGCCTTCTTGCTTCCGAATGCGAGAATGACTACTTCCCTGGCTCCGAGAACAGTGGCCACGCCTACGCTGAGGGCCTGCTTCGGCACCTGGTTCACATCATTGTCAAAGAAACGGGAGTTGACGACGCGTGTGTCATAGGTAAGGGTAACGACCCGGGTCCTGGACTGGAGTGAGGAGAATGGCTCATTGAATGCGATATGTCCGTCCTCTCCGATTCCGCCGAGGAAAAGGTCGAATCCGCCGGCCTCCTCGATGGCCTTCTCGTACCTCTCGCACTCGGCCTTGAGGTCAGGAGCATTTCCATTGAGAATGTGAATGTTCTCCGCAGGCTCGTCAATGTGGTCGAAGAGATATCTGTGCATGAAGGAATGATAGCTCTCCGGATGTGATTCAGGGAGGCCTACATACTCATCCATATTGAATGAAATGACATTCCTGAATGACACTTCTCCGGCCTTGACCATACGGATCAGCTCCGCATATGTCTCGATCGGGGTTGAACCGGTGCAGAGCCCGAGGACGAAAGGCTTGTCGCTGACCGCAGCCTTCTCATTGATTTTCCTGGCTATGTGATGTGCGGCCCAGAGTGAGCCAGCCTTGCTGTCATCTCTAATTATAAGTCTCATTGTATCAATATTTTATGGGGCTGTCCCAATAGTCCGTCACAGCGGATGGACTTGGGATCAGCCCCGAGTGAATCAGTAAAGTTTCAGGAATACCTCCATGGCCTGGTACTCGGCCATTCCGAGCTCGTCATAGATGCGGGCGGTATTCTGGGTACGGTCCTCCGCCCTCTGCCAGAACTCGCGAGGGTCATCTCCAGGGAAAGGAACGATGTCCTTCTGGGAAAGATGGCGGAAGATGGCGTGGCGCTTCTCCACGACCTCGTCCGGGCTGAGAGGAACGGCCATATCCACGCGGCCGATTTCCCACTCCATCCAGGCTCCCCTGTAGAGCCACACGTGGGTGTTCTCAAGCCAGGTCTCCCCTTCTTCCTTGAGCTGCTCGATAGCCTCCAGTGCGGCTTCGGTGCAGACACGGTGGGTTCCGTGAGGGTCGGCCAGGTCGCCTGCCATGAACACCTGGTCAGGGCGCAGTCTCTTGAGCAGGTCCTTGATGATGTCAAGGTCAGCCTGGGTGCGAGGCATCTTCTTCACGCCGCCGGACTCGTAGAAAGGCAGGTCGAGGAAGTGGACATTGGTATTGTCATTGAGGCCGAACGAGCGGTCTGCCCCGCGGGCCTCGCTGCGGCGGATGGCTCCCTTGATGGCGAGAAGTTCCTTAGGCTCAGGCTCTCCCGGCACCTTGGAGTCGATGATTGCCTTGATACGGTCGAACTCGTCCGCAAAGCCGAGCTGATGAGCCGCATCCATGTGCTGAAGCACCACATCGTCGTGGACGGCGAGGTCTCCGGATGTCTCATAAGCCACATGGACATCGTGTCCCTGGTGAACCAGGCGGATGAATGTACCTCCCATGGAAATCACATCGTCATCCGGATGCGGCGAGAAAATGAGGACCTTCTTCGGATAAGGCTTGGCGGAGACAGGCCTCTGGCTATCATCGGCATCAGGTTTTCCGCCCGGCCATCCGGTAATGGTATGCTGGAGGTCATTGAACACGTCAATGTTTATCTTGTCATAAGGCCCCCTCCGGTCGAGCAGCTCCCCGAGAGAATGCTCAAGATAATCTTTCTGTGTAAGCTTGAGAATCGGCTTGTGAACCTCCTGGCAGAGCCATACGACAGCCTTTCTCATGAATTTCCTTGTCCAGTCGCAAGGCCCTACCATCCAAGGAGATACAACTCTCGTAAGGAGGGATGCGCCGGTCTCGTCGGTGTAGCAGGTTATGTCAGGATGAGCCTGGAGCAATGATGCCGGGTAATCGCTGTCCGGCTTCATCTCGGCAACTCTCTTCACCGCCTCCGCCTTGTCCTCTCCCCAGGCCATGAGGATGATCTTCCCGGCTGTCATTATGGTGTCCAGGCCGACAGTCAATGCGGCCGCCGGGGTATGCTTGAAGTCCCCGTTGAAGAACCGGCCCTGACGCTTCCTGGACTGATAGGAGAGAAGCACTGTCCTTGTACGGCTCTTGAGGGAGGTTCCCGCCTCATTGAAACCGATCTGTCCCTGCTCTCCCATTCCGATCACGAGGAGGTCCAGGCCTCTGAAAGCCTTGTCATACTCCGCACAGTATTCGCTGATTCTCTCCTGCGGAACACTGCCGTCCGGAATGTGAATGTTCTCCTCCGGAATGTCAATGCCGTCAAGGAGGGCGGAGCGGAGCCTCATGTTGCGGCTCTGTGGCTCGTCCTTGCCATACGGATAATACTCGTCAATGGAGAATACCTCAACATTCCTGAATGATACCCTTCCTTCATCATAGGCCCTTTTGAGCCTTGTGTAGAGAGATGCCGGAGTGGAGCCGGTAGTTAGGCCAAGCCTGAAATTGCGGTTCCGGCAGGCGTTGATGGAATTTACGATGATGTCGGCGATTTTGTCGCTGGCGGTGGAAGACTGGTCATAGATTTCAGTACGGATTCTCTCAAAACCATGGAGAATGTCTGCAG
>SFPH01000059.1 GCA_004552115.1 Bacteroidales bacterium | reverse complement strand
TTTTCCAGACCCCTTTCTCAATCGGGGTTGCAAAGGTAGAAACTTTTTTTGATTCCGCAAAACTTTTTTGAAGTTTTTTTGGCTTTTCTATCCCCCGGCTATCCTGCCGCAGCGACCCTCGTTTCAAACGGGATTGCAAAGGTACTACTTTTTTCTTTCCCTCCAAACTTTTCCGGAACTTTTTTTCTTCCCTTTCCGCCGCCCCGGACAGGGTTTATCATTTTAAGTTGCAGGCAGGGCGGGAGTTATGAAATTGAAAAAAATTTCGGTCATTTACACCATCCGCACCCGGCATGGATGTCATATGCTACTGCCCTATCCTGGCATAGACCTCGGAAACCTTGAAGAAGCCCTTCGACATGAAGAACTCGTGGGCGGGATGATTGTCCTTGCCGGACTCGAGATATACATCCTTAAGTCCGCGC
Source organism: Bacteroidales bacterium (assembly GCA_004552115.1). The sequence continues at coordinate 6,705 of SFPH01000059.1, read as the reverse complement.
GAGGAGAACCAGCCGAGGGCTGCGTCCAGAAGGGCGGAACCTATTCCCCTGCCCCGGATGTCAGGGTTGACCAGGATGTCGCAAAGCACCCCGAAATGGTCCCCTCCATCCTCAGAGTCTTCCAGAACGCAGAACCCGGCAATGGAGCCGTCAGGAAGAAGCGCTTTCAATACCGCCATGTCGTCCGCATCTATATGCTCCATTATATAGGTATGCCACAGGGGACGGCTTTCCGGCACAACGGAAGGGACATATTTCTCCCCGTCGAAGCTCAGCTTGCCCACGCCCATCTGCACCTCACCGTGTGAAATGTACCCGCTATGCGTACTGAGATTGGTCCCCGTCGAAGCTCAGCTTGCCCACGCCCATCTGCACCTCACCGTGTGAAATGTACCCGCTATGCGTACTGAGATTGGCATAGAACATGTCGGAAAGAGCGAGAGCATCGTCCGGCATTGCAGGCACTATATTTACTATATCATTCATATACCGAAATAATTACATATATCTCTTGACTTTCTCCACAAATTCCCTGACAGTCTTGGTAATCACGAGCAGGAATGCGAAAAGTGTGACGCCGAAGACGACTGCCACCAGCATTGCGGCGAAACGGCTGGTCTCGAACCCGAAATAAGCAAGGAACGGCATTTCGGAGTTCTGAAAGAAGAGCTCGAATGTGGATGCAACCGATATCAGGGCAAGTATGAAATTCAGGACAAAATCAGAACCCATGGCCTTGTAGTCGCAGAGATTGTGGAGGCTGTTGTCCACCATTTCCATCATCTCGTTCAGTTTCACCATATCCCCGTCAAGATTCAGCCGACGGGTAGTGCGGTCGAACATCACCTTGTGTGATGTAAACTTGGAATACTTCACGACATCGAGGAGCAATACGATGCGGGAGAGCCTGAGGCTCAGGTCGGCATTTTTGCCGATGAGGTCGTACGCAGACTCATTGCCGGCGAAAAGAGTGGCATTGACCAGTTCATCATTTGCCCGGCTGATGATATATTTCTTCGCGAGGACCATCTGGAGAATCATCAGATACTCCGGCCAGGAAACGTGGTATCGGGCACGCTCCTGAAGATGCTCCGCCCAGTTGACAGTGGAACCGGTAGCGGAAGCGTCAGTCGTCCCATCGTCCGAGCCGTCGACCGTACCGCGTCTGCCGTAAGTGCCCAGGACCATGCAGAGATTGTTGTTGGCCAATACAAGGTCATCAGTATCTATGGCAATGTTCTCCCCACAGACCTCGTCGAAAGCCTCAGGGTCCCTGTAAGGCCATTCGCCCGGATAGAGGGTCATGAGACCGATGAGCTCGTGCTTGTGATCATTCTGGATATGGGCGACAATCTGTCCTTCGGTGAGCGGATGCTCCCTGTCCTTGCTGAAATAATCCTCGCCCGTGACAGGATCAGGATGCATGATGTTCTCCCAGAGGTCCACCATCACATAATGGCTGTCGCCCGCGGATTCGATCTTCATTTCAGCAATGTGTTTCTTATTGATAATCAAATCCTTCTTCGGGACAGATTCGTCAAATACAGAGCAATGCCTGTAGATGAACTTCTTATATCTCGTGGTAATTTCCTCGAATGTCCTGCCCTTCCCGAAGAAATCCAGGTCAATCCCCTTGTCAAGCGGATTGCCTTCCTCATCGTAGTGGAAATCCTCGATTGTGAATCCTGACTCGAGATTGATGTCAGACTTCTTTTTCTTACCCGATTCAGAACCTCCATCTTCCTTCTCGGCACTCCAGTACTCCGCCCCGAGATATGTCGAGAGCAGGGCAATGATGTGGTCTGTCGTGGCCGGGCGGGAAAGAATTCCCGCATTCCCGTCAAAGAGGAAACGGTATGTCAATGACACAGTGTGTCCGAAGAAAAGGGACAATTCCACATTGACGTGGCAATGCATGACTATCGTAGGAAATTCCTCGTCGCCGCAAGGATTGAGGTTCATTTCGAAATCGAATCCGCGCAGGGAGAAACGTCGCACACTCCTCTCGTCAGGAGCTTCAGCGTCATTCTCAGGCAGCACAAATATCTGTGATTCAATGTCATTGTTCATCGGAGCAATGGGGATGCCGAGGGCATCCGCCTTCTCCTTGTACCTTCTTCCACCATAAGACTCATCCAGTACCATATCATCCCCGTCAGGAAGGGACTGCATATATTTCTGCGGGACATGGAACTTCTTCTCCTTCCTTATGGAGAATGTCTGAATGAACACCGCCGAGAACCCGGGATATTCCAATCCGTGGTCCGGCACTTTGCCTGCCAATTCGAAATCTGTCATGAATTAAAGTATTAGAACTGCAATTTAGTCATTTCCCGAAGAATAACCAAATTACGCCGATGCAACCTGGTGAGTTTTATCCCGGAAATATAATCAGCAGGGCAGGGAGATTCTCAAACTTTTCCGGAATACAGGAAGAAGGCGATTTGAAGGCAAGTTTCAGGCAATGTTGGAAATACTCCCTGTTTTTCATACATTTGCAGACCAGCCCCAAAGGGCCTGACTTGATTGATATACATAATACCTTATGAAACGCAAACCCATAGTAGCATTGATCTACGACTTCGACGGAACCCTCTCCCCCGGCAACATGCAGGAATTCGGATTCATCCAGGCTATCGGCAAGACTCCGGCAGAGTTCTGGCAGATGAGCGACGGTATCGCCAAGGGGCAGGATGCCAGCAACATATTGGCTTACATGAAGCTGATGTTCGACGAGGCAAAGGCCAGGGGTATGTGCCTGAAACGGGATGAGCTGAAAATGTTCGGCACCGGAATCGAGCTCTTCCCGGGCGTGGAGCAATGGTTCCGCCTCATCAATCTCTACGGTGAGATGAGAGGGGTCAAGGTGGAGCATTACATCAATTCTTCGGGGCTGAAGGAAATCATCGAGGGCTCCCCCATCGCAAGCAGATTCAAGCATATCTTCGCCAGCTCGTTCATCTACAATGAGGCGGGCGAGGCGGAATGGCCGGGCATAGCGGTGGACTACACTGCGAAGACCCAGTTCATATTCAAGATAAACAAGGGCATCTTCAGCTCAAGGGATGCCGCCAAGGTCAATGAGAGCGTATCCGAGGACAAGAAGAGAATCCCGTTCACCCAGATGATATACGTAGGGGACGGGGAGACGGACGTGCCTTGCATGAAGATTGTCAATATGTTCGGCGGGCACTCAATCGCAGTCTATAACCCGGAGAACAAGAAAAAGAAGGCCGGTGCCGAGAAACTCAAGCGTCAGGGCAGGGTCAACTTTATCGCACCTGCCAACTACGAGTCAGGCAGCAGGATGTTCGACATTGTCCGTCACATCATCGACAAGATTGTGGCAGACCTGGAGCTGAACGACTTGGCCAGAAAAGGGACAAAATAGATTCTTCAAAAGCAGTCATTCAGCCCCGGCAATGCTGAAATGACGCAAGCTATTTCCCGAAGCGGTCAAGGATAGGCCCGTAGGCGTCGATTCTGCGGTCCCTGAGGAATGGCCAGCCGCGGCGTACGTATTCGGTGCGGTCCAGGTCAATCTCCACTACCCTGTTCTCCTCGGTGTCGGTGCTGAACTGTGCCAGAATTTCGCCCTGAGGTCCGGTGGCAAAGGAATAGCCCCAGAAATCAAGACCTATGGTATTCCCGGAAGGATCGTCCTCGTGGCCCACCCTGTTGACCGTGATGACAGGAAGTCCGTTGGCTACGGAATGGCCTCTCTGGACAAGCTGCCAGGCCTGGCGCTGGGTCTGCTGCTCTTCTCTGGAATCGGTTCCGACACCCCCAATCGCGGTAGGATAAATCAGAAGTTCAGCCCCGTTGAGAGCCATCAGGCGGGCAGCCTCCGGATACCACTGATCCCAGCAGACAAGGACTCCAAGTTCGCCTACCGATGTATGTATCGGCTTGAATCCCAGGTCGCCCGGGGTAAAGTAGAACTTTTCATAGAAGCACGGATCATCAGGAATGTGCATCTTCCGGTATTTTCCGGCAATGCTGCCATCCTTCTCCAGGACCACGGCCGTATTGTGGTAAAGCCCCGGGGCCCTTCTCTCAAAGAGCGAGAGGACCAGGACAATGCCAAGTTCACGTGCGAGCGCTCCGAACCTCTCAGTGGAAGGTCCCGGAATCGGCTCGGCGAGGTCACAGATGTGGGCCTCCTCTGTCTGGCAGAAATACACACTGTTATGAAGTTCCTGAAGGACAACGAGTTGCGCACCCTGTGCAGCGCATTCCCTTATATTCTTCTCGAGTTTTGCAATATTGGCGGCGATGTCAGTTCCGCAAGACTGCTGAACCATGCCCACCCTAAGAATCCTTGACATATATCAACCTGTTTTAAATCAATTAATTAATCCAACCTTCCGGGAACTGCATCGTGACGCAGTGCAGGGAGCCGTGCCCAGAGAGCAGAGGTCTGCAGTCAATAATCTTCACCTCCCTGTCCGGGAATACCGCCTGAAGCCTCTCCCTGGCAATTTCATCAGTATCCGCGCCGGCCCCTGGAACGAGGACAGCCCCATTGATAATCAAGAAGTTGGCATAAGAGGCCGGGAGTCTGTACCCGTCCAGATACATAGGCTCCGGAAGCGGAAGAGGAACGAGATTATATGGCTTTCCGTCGAGGGTGGTCAGTCCCTTGAGCTGCTCCTCCATTGCTGAAAGTTCCGCATAATTCTCATCAGCCTCATCGCAGCATTTCGTGTAGGCGATGGTGTCAGGGGAACAGAACCTCGCCATGATATCCACGTGGCTGTCGGTATCATCCCCCGCAATCGCCCCGTGCTCCAGCCAAATGATACGCTTCAGTCCGAAAGCTCTTTTGAGTTCGGCCTCGATTTCATCCCGGCCGAGATATTCATTGCGGTTGACGGAGCAGAGGCACTCCGCCGTGGTGAGCAATGTGCCCTGGCCATCCGAGTCGATGCTGCCTCCCTCCAGTACGTAAGGCCTCATGTCCACGTACTTCACATCTTCATTGAAAACATTGTCAAAGAAGATTTTACGGGTTATGAGGTTATCCTTGTCAGAGGCGAATTTCAGACCCCAGCCATTGAAGACGAAGTCATACAGATACTTCTCCCCGTTGTCCCCACAGACGGAAATTCCGCCGTGGTCACGGGCCCAGGTATCATTGATTCCGCATTCGCAGAATATGATCCTGTCAATGTCAATATCGAGTCCAAGCCCGGCGGCAAGTTCCTCAAGCCTTCTGGCCGTAGCCTCCGGCGATGTAGTGACAATCATCAGGTTCTCGTGCTCCAGAACCGCCTCCGCAATCCTCGCATAGCATTCCTGAACCTTCTCCAATTCGTACCACGGAGTCGTGTCATCCGGCCACGTGAGCTGGACGCCGCTCTGTCTTTCCCATTCTGCTGGCAATCTCATAAAGCAAACTTTCTTTTCAGATTGCAAATTTAACAATCTTCAAAAGAATAACCCGCATCATCTCATAATTCTTCTTGTCTTTCTGCTTTATTTCGATCTGAGAATCACGCAGACTGGATGAGGAATGTCGATGTTCCTGCCCGTGTCTGTGAGAAGACCGGTCTCCGGATCTCTTTCGAAAACCTGGATGAGATTGCTGTCACGGCAGGCGGCAAGAAGATACCTGCCGTTGGGGGTAATGGCGAAGTTCCTCGGATGTATGCCTGTATTCTGATAGCCTACTTTCTCCAGAGCGCCGCTAGTGGCGTCCTGCCTGAAAATGGCTATGCCGTCACCCTGGAGACGGTTGCTGGCGTAGATGAATTTGCCGTCAGGAGATAAATGGATGTCGGCACTGCCTGCCGCATGCAGGGAATCGGCCTCAAAACTTCCCACCTGGCTGAGTCCGCCGTCAGCACCAATTTCAAACGACACCACATTGCCTCCAAGTTCTGTGAGCAGATAAAGGAATCGGCCGTCCGCTGAATATGCGAAATGGCGAGGACCTTCGCCGGGAGCAAGAGAGAATCTGGAATAGTCGGAAAGCAGAACCCTGCCGTCCTCAACGCCGTAGGAGTGTACGCAGTCACCGCCTAGATCAATGACATACAAATGTTTTCCGTCAGGGCTGAGCTGAGACGAATGTATGTGGGAGGAAGCCTGTCTGACAGTATCGGGACCGCTTTCGGAGAACTCAACCGAAGTTCCCGGCATAAGAGTTCCGTCTTCGGCGAGAGGAAAGACCGCCAGAGAACCTGAAGTATAATTGGACACGACCACATCCTTGCCCGCAATCATAATGTGGCAGGGACTCATTCCGAGAGCAGGCTGGGAGTTCAGCACTTCCATCATGCCCGTTGCCATATCGAGGGAAAGAGCGGAAACGGCGGCATCCTGTATCTGTTCAGTGACAGCGTAAACGATGCTGTTGTCATCGGAAACGGCGAGGAATGACGGATTGGCGATATCCGTCACTGACAAAGGAGAGCACTCGCCTGTCTCCTGATTGAAGCGCAGCGAGTAAAGGCCCTCGCTGTCAGTGTCGGTATAAGTTCCGACCAGAAGAAGCAGCTCCTGATTGCTGCTGCAGGCCATAAGAACAGATGACAGCATGATATATTCAATGATTCTTTTCATATTACTCAAGTTTCGCAATTGAACAGCCGGCAAAGGAAAATGGCTGAGCCCTTCAGCCGAAAGCAAAAATAGACAATAATCAGTGAAGTCCAAAGTATTTCAGGCACAATGATGCCAACAAGGCCGGAACGGCGGCTT
>SFPH01000058.1 GCA_004552115.1 Bacteroidales bacterium | reverse complement strand
GTGCTCTGGTAAATCGGGAGGACGCGCGGCTCACCGTTGCCCGGCTGCCATCCGCCCTGTACGCAAATCGTCTCAAGATGTTTCATTGTATTATAATTCAATTAGATACATAAGGTAGCCACCGCCCATGACAAGGGCCAATGCGAATGTTGAAAGGACCAGAAGCGGAAGCATCGGGTCCAGATCCCTGCCGCTTTTCTTCCAGACCCCGACTATGTGGAGGACGAAGAGAGGAAGGGTGATGAAGAATGCATAATGCCACGGGTCCTGGAACCGCAGCAGGTTATAGGCCAGAAGGCATGCCCAGCCAGTCACAATCAGTGCGGTCTGATAGATTTTCGCATTTCTCTCGCCGATCCGGAGAGGCGTCGTGATTCTCAGGCCCTCGTCCGATTTCATGTCGCGTATGTTGTTGACATTCAGCACGGCGACGCTGAAGCAGCCGATTGCGGCAGCCGGAAGGATCATGATCCATCCCGGAATCTCCCTCGCGGCCACGAAATAGGCGCCGAGGACCGAGACAATGCCGAAGAAGGTGAAAACCGAGATATCCCCCAGTCCCCTGTATCCGTAGGGATTCCTTCCAAGTGTGTATTTGATTGCACCTCCCATAGCGGCCGCTCCCAGCATCATCAGGCATATGGATTCCAATGAGAATAGAGTCCCGAAAGAACTCCTTATCATCATCAGTCCGCTTCCGATGCAGCAGAGAGCCACCACAATGATGAACCATTTCATATTCCTGACTGTCAGTCCGCCTTCTCCCAGGGAATACTGGGGGCCAACGCGCTGCTCTCCGTCGACCCCGCTGAGAGTGTCTCCTAGTTCATTGGCAATGTTGGAGAGAATCTGGAGGCAGACAGTGGTCAGCATTATCCAGAGAGCGGTTGAAAGCTTGAACCGGTAATCTGCATAGGCCAGCATCATTCCGAGGCAAACGCCGGCGAGTGAAAGAGGCAACGTCCTGAGCCTCATTGATTTGATGTATGCGGAAAGCTTATTCATTGTCCTATCTTTTCGGGAAAAACACTTTGATTGCAACTGAAAGCCCGTGCAGCAATGCGAAAAGAACTCCGCGGCTGCGGACATCGTAGCGGAACTGTTCTTTCGGCGGCCGGCCCTTCGGACTGTGGAGATTGGCTATCCTGGTCCTGAGAGGGATGTTCCGGTCCCTCCAGGCAGGTACGCCGGGATTGCGGTTGCACTCTCCGAGAATGCCCGGAGCTACGACCCGTACAATGCCTGCGGCGGCAGCCCTGGCTCCGTAGTCGTAATCTCCGAAACCGTGCTGGTAATGCTCGTCCAGATTGCCGAGGATGCGATAGACATAGGAAGGAATCAGCACAATGTTGCCGTTGAAGGTGAAGCAGGGAACCGGAATGGTCGGGTCGGGGGTCACAAGCTTCCCGTACTTAGTCCTGCCTCCATAGCTCAGCCGCCCTGCCGAGTCTTCCGCAGAACCTGCCACTATTGCCCTGTGTTTCAGGAAACTGGATGTCTCCATCAGGGTGCGCAGGGCGTTCTGCCGGAGGAAGGTGTCATCATTTATCCAGATGTAGAAGTCCGGATGCTGAAGGGCGGCGGTATCCCAGGCGAGTCTCATTCCCTGGTTCCAGTAGAGACCTCCGTCGCCGCGTATCACCGATGTCTGGGGAAAGGTCTCCCTGACGGCGTCCGAAGTGCCGTCGCTGCTCCCGTCATCTACCATATATATCTGAAAATCATAGGTTCCCTCGCTCTTCATCGCATCAATCTGACGGTAGCAGATATCGAGGCATTCCAATGTCTTTTCCCTCCGGTTGAAGACGGTGAGAAGTATGGCCACTTTCATCCCCATTGCCTATGAATCCAGCTTCAGGACAGCCATGAATGCGCTCTGAGGTACCTGTACCGTGCCTATCTGGCGCATTCTCTTCTTGCCCTCCTTCTGTTTCTCGAGAAGTTTCCTCTTTCGGGTCACGTCACCTCCGTAGCATTTTGCGGTCACGTCCTTGCGCACCTGACGCACGGTCTCGCGGGCGATGATCTTCGCTCCGATGGCCGCCTGGATTGCAATGTCGAACTGCTGGCGCGGGATCAAGTCCTTGAGCTTCAGGCAGATCTTTCTTCCGAAATCGTAGGCGTGGTCCTCGTGAATCAGGGACGAGAGCGCATCGGCCGGGTCTCCGTTGAGGAGAATGTCCAGCTTCACAAGCTTGGCCGGACGGTAGCCCATAACGTGGTAATCAAATGAGGCATAGCCCTTCGAGATGGACTTGAGCTTGTCGTAGAAGTCGAATACGATTTCCGAGAGAGGCATCTCGTAAGTGAGCTCCACCCTGTCCGCAGTGATGTAATGCTCGCCCATCAATGTGCCCCTCTTGTCGATGCAGAGCTTCATTATCGGGCCGTAGAACTCGGTGTTCGTGATGATCTGGGCCCTGATGTAAGGCTCCTCGATATGGTCAATGAGGGTAGGGGCCGGAAGTCCGGAAGGATTGTGCACGTCAATGCACTCGTCCTTGGTCGTATAGACCTTGTAGGACACGTTCGGCACAGTCGTGATCACATCCATGTTGAACTCCCTGAACAGCCTCTCCTGCACGATTTCGAGGTGGAGAAGGCCGAGGAAGCCGCAGCGGAATCCGAATCCCAGGGCCAGTGAGGACTCAGGCTCATAGACGAAGGATGCGTCATTGAGCTGGAACTTCTCGAGAGTCGAGCGCAGTTCCTCGTATTTGTCAGCCTGGACAGGGTACATGCCTGCGAAAAGCATAGGCTTCACCTCCTCGAAGCCGGCAATGGCCTCTGCGCAAGGCCTTGCGACATGGGTGATGGTATCTCCCACCTTGACCTCCGCCGCGGTCTTGATGCCGGAAATGATGTAGCCCACATTGCCGCAGGACACTTCCTGCGTCGGGCACATCTTCATTTTCAGCACGCCGATCTCATCGGCAGTGTATTCCTGGCCGGTATTGAAGAACTTGACCCTGTCTCCGGAATGGAGAGTGCCGTTCTTGATCTTGAAATAGGCGATGATGCCGCGGAATGAATTGAACACGGAGTCGAAAATCAATGCCTGAAGCGGTGCCTCCGGGTCGCCCTTAGGGGCCGGAACCTTCTCCACTATGGCATCCAGGATTTCCGGAACGCCCTCTCCTGTACGTGCCGATACCTTGTAAACCTCCTCCGGCTTGCATCCGAGCAGGTCGCAGACCTCGTCTGTAACCACCTCCGGACGAGCCGAGTCCATATCGATCTTGTTCAGCACCGGAATGATTTCCAGACCGTGCTCGATGGCTTGATACAGATTGGAAATAGTCTGAGCCTGAACACCTTGCGAGGCGTCCACCACCAGCAGCGCACCCTCGCAGGATGCGATAGAGCGGGACACCTCATAGGAGAAGTCCACGTGGCCCGGAGTGTCGATCAGGTTGAGAATGTATTTCTCCCCCTTGTAATTGTACTCCATCTGGATTGCATGGCTCTTGATGGTGATGCCCTTCTCCTTCTCGAGATCCATGTCATCCAGCACCTGGTTCTCCATCTCCCTGGCGCCCAGAGTCTGTGTCAGTTCAATGAGCCTGTCGGCAAGTGTACTCTTGCCGTGGTCAATGTGGGCGATAATGCAGAAGTTCCTGATATTTTTCATAAAATGCTATTCTTCATAATCTCCGCTTACGGTATGGAGCAATGCCAGAAGGTTGTCCTTAAGCTTCTTGGATACGACCTTGTCCCCGCCATTCTCCATCTCCTCGATGAGGTAGGACATGAACTGGCAGACCGTGTCGAATTCTCCGTCGGCATAGTCGAAGAAATCCAGGTAGAATGCTGCTGACTTGAGCAGTTCGTTCCCGAGCTGTCCGCCCAGTGCGGTGGCCTTCTCCGGGCACCCTGCCTCGTAGTAGCATTTCACCATATTGACCACCATGTAGTCATTGGTGGTGAAGCCGAGCGGAATCGACTCTATCGGCCAGACATTCGCAGGCAGGCATTCCTGGCATTTGTCCAGTATTGCAATTGCCCTTTCCTTGTCTCCGGCCTTGAGGAGTGCGGAGGCGGCGGTCACGAAAAGCTCCCTTTGCGGAAGCACCCCGAGGAAGGTGTAGTAGTTCTGATAATCAACGTCATAATCGTCCCTCTTCAATGCATCCCAGCAATAGACGTTCATCATCTTGTCATACAGGCTGTCAACCGAGACAATGCCCGGATTGATGTTTCCGATCTTGTTCCTGAAAGGCACCAGCTTGCTTGAGAAGCCCTCGTACATCAGGTAGTCTTTCAGGCCGATATTGATGTCCCCGCCCTGGCTGAGCAGATGAATTGGCCTGTCCCACTGATAGTTGGAGAGCAGATCGAGCATGAAGAGCTCCGGCTTGGTGATATAGGACTTCTTGGCAGGAATCTCGATGATGATCTCGTCCTGGATGAGGTCGGCGAACTCCGCCGGCACAATGCCCGACTTCAATGCGTTCTCCTTGTTGACCGGGATGCTGATCTTGCGGGAGACTATGTAGTCCACGGACTTTCCGCTCTCGAGCATGAGCTTGGCATCAGGGTGCTTGAACACATCCATCACGGCCTTGATCGGAATGACCTGGTTCCTTGTATCATAGATATATACGGCGTCATTGGTGCCGTAGAGATACTGCTCCTCGCCCACGCTGAGATCCAGCGGCCTGGACTTGTTGCAGGCCCATTTCATCTGGCCGATGTGCCAGTCGGTTCCGAGGAGGGAAGTGTTGCAGATTCTCACGTCGGTGCGGACATCCTCCACCTCCTGGGCATACCAGAGAGGGAAGGTGTCATTGTCGCCGTGGGTCACGAGGATGCCCTGCTCGCCTACGGAATTGAGATAGTTCCTGGCCATCTCCACGGCTGTGCGGCGGTTGCTCCTGTCGTGGTCGTCCCAGTTCTGCTGTGCCATGAGAGCCGGCACGAAGAGGCAGGCGGCGGTGAATACGCCGGCCGTCGCAGCAGGATATTTATCCTTGAGCTTCCCGCCAATCCATTCATACAGAGCCATCACGGCCAGGCCGATCCAGATGCAGAATGCGTAGAACGAGCCGGCGTAGGCGTAATCCCTTTCCCTGACCTGGTAAGGAGGCTGGTTGAGGTAGAGCACAATGGCGATTCCCGTCATGAAGAACAGCAGGAAGGTCAGCCAGCAGCCCCTCTTGTCCCTCTCGAACTGGAAGAAGATGCCCATCACTCCGAGAAGAAGAGGAAGGAGGTAATAATGGTTCTTTCCCTTGTTTTCGGAAAGGACCGCCGGAGCATTGCTCTGGTCTCCGAGACGGATGCTGTCGATGAACTTGATGCCGCATTCCCAGTTGCCGTAGAATATTTCTCCCGGGCTCGGGCTGTGTATGTCATTCTGCCTTCCGGCGAAGTTCCACATGAAATATCTCCAGTACATCCAGTTCATCTGGAAGTCGAAGAAGAATTTCAGGTTGGCCCAGAATGAAGGCTTCCTGTAGTCGGCATCAGGGATCACGCGCCCCTTTCCGCCGGTGTATGACTCGTAGAAGCGGATGTATTTCTGGTCTCCGCCGTTCCACATTCTCGGGAAGAGCATCTTTCCGGAAGAATAGTATTCAGGGTCGGCAGGGGAGTCCACGTGCTTGTACTTGCCGCCGATAGGAGCCCAGTACTTGCTGTTTTTCAATGAGTAAGGTGCTCCGTAATACTGTCCGTAGAGGAGCGGGGTCGAGCCGTACTGCTCGCGGGAGAGATATCTCACGAGGGTGAAGGCATTGTCCGGCTGGTACTCGTTGGTAGGAGGCATCACATTGGAGCGGATGATCACCACGGCGAATACCGAGAAGCCGATGACGATGGTGGTGAGGCTGAGAATGATGGCGTTCAGCACCACCTTGCCCTTCTTCAATGTCCAGAATGCCCCGTAGAAGAGTATGCCTATGAGGGCCAGCATGAAGAATGCGGCTCCGCTGTTGTATGGCAGGCCGAGTGAGTTGACGAAGAACAGGTCAACATATGCCGCAACCTTCGGAAGGTAAGGTATGATGACGAATACCAATGCACCGAGAATGGCGACGGCGATCAGCATTATCTTGAGATACTCCGTGAAGGTGTAATGTCCGTCCTCCCTCTTCCTGTAGTAGAACAGGAAAACCAGCACCGGGATGGCGAGGAGGTTCAGAAGATGCACTCCGATGGAGAGACCCATCAGGAAGGAAATCAATATGATCCAGCGGTTTGCATACGGCTCGTCAGCCTGCTCGTACCACTTGGTCATCGCCCATACGACGAGGGCCACGGCGGCGCTGCCCAATATTGCAATCGCTTGGCCTGCAGAGTATTCCCCGTTTTCCTGCCGGTCTGCCATCCTCTTTGCGAAGAAGATGATGGTCAGGTAGAGGAGCAGTATGGTCAATGCGGAGCAGAGGGCGCTCATCACGTTGACCGCGATGGCGGCGTGACTGCCGTCGGTGAACATTGTGAAAAATCTTGCAATCAGCTGGAACACAGGGTTTCCCGGAGGGTGTCCCACTTCGAGTTTGTATGATGAGGCGATGAATTCTCCGCAATCCCAGAACGATGCGGACGGCTCGATGGTGGACAGGTAGGTGAATCCGGCTATGAGTGTCACCACGATTCCGGTCACCGTTTTCCACAGTCTGTAATTCTTATCTGTCATTTCTGTATAGATTTCAGAATAGTGCAATAACCCACAAATATACGAATAGATTTCCTTATCTTTGCAAAAAATTAGGCATCTATATGGCTGAGAACGATTGGAAGCAGCGTCTCGGAGTGGTTTATTCGACCAATCCGGATTTCAGATACGAGCAGGCGGAGGAGGCTGTCGAGGAGACACTTCCACCGTCCCGCCAGCATCTCAGGGTCACCATTGACCGCAGGTGCAGGGCCGGAAAGCAGGTTACCCTTGTCACAGGCTTCAAGGGCTGTGAGGAGGATCTGAAGGAACTCGGCAGGACCCTCAAGGTCAAGTGCGGCGTAGGCGGCACTGCCAAGGACGGGGAAATCACGATTCAGGGAGATTTCAGGGACAAGGTCACCGAAATCCTTGTTTCTATGGGTTACAATGCTAAACGCGGGAACTGAAAATGCCGCTCCCTTCCGGAATAACATCGGTTGACACCGTTCAGGTATTGCCCGCATCAGAAGCATTTGTCTCGGGACAGCTGCTTCAGGATACTTTTGCGCCTTCTCCGGAGGACATTTTCCTGCCTGCGGACAGTTCCGCCGTTACAGTCCCGGCTTCCGTACCGCGGCAGGAATCCTGGACCGATTCCCCGGCCAATACAGGAGTGATGATCCTGTGCATAGTCATCATGCTTGCCTACATGAGAAAGTTCATGAAGGTCTTTCCGTATCTCGCAGGAGGTCTCTTCAGATGGAAACTCATCGCTGAGCTGGAGCATTATATCAAGATGGCGAGGCTGAGGGACTCGCTGCTCCTGCCGTCATTCATCATTTTCTGCACGGTCCTTGCGAGATTCTCGGTGTTCATGCCGGCCCCGGCATTGTCCTGCTCTCCGATAGTGAAGACTCTTTCCGTCTTCGGGCTTTTCGCTTCCGTGCTGACAGTCAAGTGGCTGTTGATAATGATAATACCTTCCAGGCGCATGGGGACAAGCCGCGACGCAGTCGTCGTGTCCGTCGGGGCGGGCAGGGATTTCTTCCTGCTGATGACCGCCGGACTCGCTGCCGTGCTTCTTGCCGCGACATTTTTCCCGGGCCGGGAAATGCTGATGGGGGAGGTCTCCATATATGTCATTCTGTCGTTCTGGGTATTTTTTGTATCTTTGCAGCGTGGAAATTCCTCCGGCAGCGATGCTGGTGGCCTCAATGATGTTTTTGTAAAGTAGATATGGCAATCAAGAAGATTCTGATTTCACAGGAGACTCCGATGAACAAGGCGCCGTACGATTCGCTTGTGGAGAAATTCGGAGTGCAGATAGACTTCAAACCTTTTTTCCTCATAGAGCCGCTGACCTCTAGAGAGTTCCGTACCCAGAGGCTCAACATTCTCGATTTCACGGCGATTGTTTTCTCCGCCAGGCATACGATCGATGCGTTTTTCCGCATATGCGACGAATTGAGGA
>SFPH01000057.1 GCA_004552115.1 Bacteroidales bacterium | reverse complement strand
TTTCAGTTTCCCGTTCCTGCCATACGCCTTCCTGTCCGTGTTTGCCATTCCGCTTACCGGCATATTGAAGCTTGAGCAGGCCGATTTCAGGATGTCCAGGAATGCCTCCGGCTTTTTCCGCATCACTGTGGCGGCCGGCTTGATTCTCGTGCTGACAAACCTGCTTTTCGTAGTGGTGATGAAACTCGGCGGAGTCGGAAAGCTGCTGGCTCCTTTTACTGCCAATGCCGTGGTATTCATTTACTTGCTTATAAGGCACAGGAGCCTTTTCAGCATCGGGACGGATATGGCCGAGTTCCGCGAAGTTCTCCGTTTCTGTCTGCCTCTGACTATAGGGGCAGCCCTGGGATATTTTTTCAACGGCTATGACAGGACGTATCTGGAGTCGCTCCCGGACATAAGGGAATACGGCAACTACATAGTCGGCTCACAGATTGCGGGTTATCTCACGACATTGTCCACGGCCGTGACCTCCACATTCCAGCCGGATATCTATGAATCCCTGGCAAAGAATGACAGGAAGGGGCTGTGGCGTGCCTGCATCATACAGATTGGGCTGATTGCGGCTGTCGTCGGTGCTTTCGTTCTGTTCTGCCCGCTGATTGTCAGGATTTTGACGGCCGGCCGCTATGCCGACGCCACTGTCTATGCGGCAATCATATCACTTTCGACATTGACCAGCTCTATATATTTCGTCATAAACAATTGCACCATCGCCAAGGGTTATCCCCGGATCTATCTCTATACGACAATTTTGGGAAGCATCCTTACCATTGGCTGTTATCCATTGATGGTCAATGCTTTCGCCTATAAGGGAGGGGCAATGATGACGGCATTGTCCTTCGTGATTCTCTCTGCGGTGAACCTTGTGCTGCTGGCATCTGCACGGCGGCGCCGTTCTGGCCGATAACCGATTTTGATATGAAAACTGTTTGCCATTACCTTGCCTGTGCTGCGATAATTTTTGCTGCAATTTCTTGTGAATCAGAAAAATATGATGTTGTCGTCGTGGGCGGAGGTGCCAGCGGATGCACTGCCGGTATTCAGGCTGCGGAGATGGGAAGCCGGACATTGATTGTGGAGGAGCTGCCCTGGCTCGGCGGAATGCTGACCAGCGCCGGAGTGAGTGCCACTGACGGCTGCTACAATCTGCCTTCTGGCCTCTGGGGGGAGTTCCAGAAACGGCTCGCCGCACATTACGGAAGTATGGATGCCCTGCGTACCGGCTGGGTGAGCAATATCCAGTTCGAGCCGTCCGTCGGCAATGAAATCTTCAATGCAATGTGCTCTGAGCAGGAAATGCTCACGGTCTGGAAGGAGAGCAGCGTGGCCGGCATCAGGCAACTTGAGGATGGAAGCTGGCGACTTCGCATTTCCCGGGATGGCAGGAGATTTAGGGTCAGGGCGAGGGTTCTCATCGATGCTACGGAGCTTGGCGACATTGCGGCACGCTGCGGTGTGCCTTACGATATCGGGATGGAGAGCAGGGAAGTGACAGGGGAGAGAATCGCTCCGGCTGAGCCTAACGGGATTATCCAGGACCTTACTTACGTGGCTGTTCTGAAAGATTACGGACGGGACGTAAGTATAGACAGGCCAATGGATTATGACTCCACTCTCTATGCCTGCTGCTGTGCGAATCCGCTTTGCGTGAATCCCAAGGAACCTGACCGGATCTGGCCGGCGGATATGATGCTGAGCTACGGCAGGTTGCCGGGTGGAAAGTATATGATTAACTGGCCTATTGAGGGTAATGATTTCTATATCAATATTATAGAAATGTCTCCGGATGAGAGGCGGGAGGCCTTGAAGAAGGCAAAGGCCTTCACGATGGGCTTCATCTATTTCATTCAGCACGAGCTCGGCTACAAAACTCTCGGACTGGCGAACGACGAGTTCCCGACCGGGGACCTTCTGCCGTTTATTCCATATCACAGGGAGAGCAGGAGGATTCACGGAAAGGTCAGGTTTACATTGAACCATATCGAGAAGCCGTATGATTACAGCCTGTTCCGTACCGGAATCGCTGTGGGGGATTATCCTGTGGACCATCACCACAAGCGTTATGCGGGTGAGGAGGAACTCCCTGACCTGCATTTCTTTCCGATTCCGTCCTTCACTGTGCCGCTCGGGGTGATGATTCCGGAAAATGCTGAGAATCTGATTGTTGCGGAGAAATCCATATCGGTTTCCAATATTGCCAACGGCACGACCAGGCTCCAGCCTGTGGTGATGCAGATTGGACAGGCGGCCGGGGCATTGGCTTCAATGATGTTGACGGACGGGACCGCTGTCTCGGTAAGGGAAGTTCAGAAGGCATTGCTTGAAGCCGGATGCTATCTTCAGCCGTTCATAGACGCAAAGCCTGATTCGCCGCTTTTCCCTGCAATCCAGAGGATCGGGTCTACCGGAATACTTCGCGGGGAAGGCAGGCAGATCCAATGGACCAATGTCACCGACCTTCATGCAAATGATCTTTTTGAGCGCAAAGACCTGAAGGATTTGTATGGGTATTATGGTATTGAATATCAGGAGGTTGAAGGCTGCGGGACGTTGTCTGTCGCGGAGCTGGTGGAGATGCTTCGGGCATTCCCGGGATATAGGGACGATGTGGACTGGAAGGCAGCTCTGAATGATGCCGGGCTTTCCTGTGAAGATATGGAAAAACAGCCGGTCACACGGGCAATGTTCGCCGTTCTGACCGACTGTCTTCTGAATCCTTTCGAGGCCTTCGATGTGGATGTTTACGGAAATGTCATCCGCGGATCACGATGATTATCGGATTGAGTTATAGGCCTCCAATGCCTTCTCGAGTATTTTCAGGGCCCTGGCCAAATCCTCTTTCTTGAGGACGTACGCCATTCTTACCTGATTGAGTCCCAGACCCTTGGTGGCATAGAAACCTGCGGCGGGAGCCATCATTACCGTTTCTCCTGCATAATCAGGACCTTTCTTGCCCGGTCCCGGAAGCGGGCCGTCGAAATGAATGCCGCTGTCCTCCTTTTTCTCTTCTTCATTTTCCTTCCAGCAGAAATCGGTCAGCAGCCATTTGCAGAAGTCTTCCGCATTCTCAACAGGCAGACTTACGACCGTGTAGAATGCGCCCTGAGGCATTGGGGTATGTACTCCCGGGATTCTGTTGAGGCCGTCAATGAAGAAGTCCCTCCTGGCCTTGTACTCGTCAAAGCATTCCCTGGAATAGAGTTCGGTTCCCTCGATGGATGCCTCTGCTGCAATCTGGCCGAGGAGCGGAGGGCTGAGCCTTGCCTGGCAGAATCTCAGGATGGCTGCGGATACCTCCCTGTTGCGGGTCACGACCATTCCGATGCGGATTCCGCATTCTGAGTAACGCTTTGATACTGAATCGACGACAATGACGTTTTCGTCAAGTCCGAACAATGTCAATGCGGAAACGTAAGGCTCGTCAGTATATACGAACTCCCTGTAAACCTCGTCGGCAATCAGGAAGAGGTTGTGGTCGCGGACGATGTTCCTGAGCCTGAAAAGTTCTTCGGCGGAGTAGAGATATCCTGTAGGGTTGTTAGGATTGCAGATCAGGATCGCCTTGGTCTTCGGGGTGATGGCCTTCTCGAAATCCTCTGCGGAAGGGAGGGCGAATCCGTCCTCGATGCGGGATGTCACGGCCCTGATTGTCAGTCCTGCCGCCTTGGCGAATGAGATGTAGTTGGCGTATCCCGGCTCTGTGATGATGACTTCATCACCCGGGTCGAAACAGGTGAGGAATGTGGCCAGAAGTGCCTCAGAACCACCTGTGGTCACGATAATCTCGTCCGGGCTGACATTGATTCCGAACTTGGTGTAGTAGCCGGCGAACTTCTCCCTCAGGCTTTTGTATCCCTGGCTTGGGCTGTATTCCAATGTTTTCCTGTCAATGCTCCGCACCGCATCCAGCGCCTTCTCGGGAGTCGGCAGGTCAGGCTGGCCGATATTGAGGTGATATACTTTGACACCCCTCGCTTTCGCCTGGTCGGCGAAAGGAACCAGCTTTCTGATAGGGGATGCGGGCAATGTTGTCCCGCGATGAGATATTTGCGGCATATTATCGGTATATTTATACTGCGAATATAAATCGTTTCCGGTAATCTTCCAAATTAATTTTCAAAAAATTACTGACTGTCGGAAAGACTGTTCAGCATTTCCTTAGCCCTTGCGAGCGCATCAGCCATATTGAATGACGGGTCATCCGGCTCTTTCTCTCCGATGACATCCAGAATGGCCTTGACTTCTTCGGAATGGCCTTCGGCGGATAGAATCCTCATTTTCTCAGCCGCTTCGATTCCGTCACGCATCATCTCGTAGCGGATTGACACACGTCCTCCAGGATATCCGAAATAGGTATCCCCGGATGGGAATTTCCCGAATCTGGAATCATTGACCGGGTCCTCAGGCCAGGAGTTCCAGGCCCATCTCAACATTCCGTCATAACCCCTGTATTCACCATACCAGATAAGGAATTCAGACTCGTATGCGGGAGAAAAGGTGAATGTGTTCGGGGACTGGGTGCTGCAGGATACGTAGAATGTGGAATTGAAGCCTTCAGCCCTGCGCTTGGCTATGTCCTCGGCAGACATGCCGAATTTCATGCTAACGCATACATCCTTCATCATTGTGTATTTGCGGTATGATTTGTGGTTGTCGGCAATGGCGAAGCCCAGTTCCGGTGCGCATTCGCTCAGCAGGGCTGCTGCCGCATCCATTTCCTCAGGAGAACGCTCGTCCATTGCAATGTTGGTGATCCCGATCCATCCTTTTTCTTTCAGATGGCTTGCAAAATCCGTGAGGAATGGTTTCCACATTCTCTCGAACTCCGGCTTGCCAGGCTTGGCCGAGACTGTGACCTTGCTGCCGGTTGCCTCGTCGAAATAGTCAAGAAGGCAGTTCCATGGGACTATGGAATAGCAGTTGATCATTTTGTTTACCCCCATTGACATCATAAGGTTCACCCAGCGGTCAAATACACTGTAATCATAATGCCAGCTGCCGTCCCTGCGGAGTGTCCAGACTATCATATCTTCATAGGCATCAAAGCATTGGTGGTTCCATGGATCACGGTTCAGAGTGCAGGTGATGACTTTCTGACCTGCATTCACGAGAGCTGACATCTCTGTTTCCAGAGCCTTGAAATGCCTGTCGCTCCACATTCCGGCATTGTGAAACCTTGCTGCTGCGGCAGGATGCTGCCATAAATCCAGATGATAGCTCCACTGTGCAGGAGCGGGCAGGATGTGGTTCTGAACCTTCACGGTGAAAGGAAGCTCAATCCTGGTACCTCCGTCGCCCTTGATCGTGACGGAAGATTCATAGGTCCCCGGTCTGGTGTCGGCAGGGATGTCGATCGTGAGCCATATTGACTCAGTCTCACCTGCTTCCAAGTCCCTGATGCTGATATTGTCGAGAAGATCCGGAACCATCCTGGACGGCTGG
The DNA here is from genome assembly GCA_004552115.1 of Bacteroidales bacterium. The sequence goes on along the minus strand of SFPH01000057.1, from coordinate 995 downwards.
TCCGGCTTTCGGTTGCAGAGGCATTTGGGCTCCGGGCTGTCGCCAAGGGTGTATCTGACTTGTCTCAATGAGGCATTGGCTCCGGGAATCACATTGCTGCCGCAGGCAATCTCGTTTACAGTGAACTCAAGGCCGCAGACATTTTTTTCAGGACTGAATTTCAATACCGCATTGACCCTTTCTCCAGCCCATCCGGCAAGTGTTGTCCCGGAAGGTTCACCTTCTATTGCCGACTTGTCGCAGGGAATGCCGGTGGAGGTCCAGACCGCTTTGATTCCCGGTACTCTGACGAGGTGAAGAACTCTTGAGGCATATTCGCCTCCGGCAGGGATTTCCAGACCGGATGACATCAGGAACCGTCCCGTAAAGGATTTTCCTACAAAACCCGGGGCCTTGCCGCCATCGCTGTCAAGTTCCTCAATCCTGTATGTGGCATCGGGGTCAAGACCGGCCATTGCAATCTTCGGGAGATGCTGGTTGTAGAAATGTTCGGTCTTCCACCAGAAGAATACAGCCTCGTCCCTGTCCTGGCTTACATACATCAATGATGCAGCGCCAGCTCCCTCATAAGGACTCAGAAGGCGGTATTGGTCACCGAACTGGATTACAGGCCTGACTCTCTTGTAGTCGGCGATGCCCTTTCTGCACTGGTTTTTCTCCTCTTCCGTCATATTTTTCGGCTGGATCTCCATACCCAGTCTTCCGCTCATTGCCACGTCAATCCTGTATTTGAGAGGGATTTTCCTGCCTGTCTGATGGTTAGGGGAGGCGCTGATGTGGCTGGCCATTGCTATTGCCGGGAAGAAATAGGAGGTCCCCCACTGCATGTAGACCCTCTGGAGGGCATCGGTATTGTCGCTTACCCAGAATTCGTCGAAGTAGCGCAGGAGACCGTAATTTGCCCTTGCGCCTCCGCTGGAACAGAGCTGGACTGTGAGGTCAGGGTATTTCTCCCTCATCCTTCTGCACACATTCTCAAGCCCCCTGTGATATTC
>SFPH01000056.1 GCA_004552115.1 Bacteroidales bacterium | reverse complement strand
TTTCCGTAATCCCGGAGAATCCTGTCCACGAACTCCCTGACTTCGGGAATGACGGCTACCGGGCTGACATAGGAGGAAACTTCGATGGTGCGGATGGCCTCATCGACGCATTCGTCACCGAGGAAGGTGTGGCTTCCGTCCCGGCCATTGCGGAAACTTATACGGATTTCAGGCAGCGATGCGGACAAGGCCCCGGCGTCCACGCTTCCTCCCTCTCCGGTCATTCCGTTGCGGATGGCGAAGAGGGTCACGGCGCGGTACAGTGCACCGGAATCCAGATACAAGAAAGAAAATTCTTTTGCTATGAGTCTGGCAAAAGAACTTTTTCCCGTGGACGAATATCCGTCAACCGCTATTTTGATGTCCGGAATATGCATTGCAAAACCTTTGGTGTTCTGCAAAAATACAAAAAATAATGATTTTCCGCAACAGAGCCGGGGACTATTTCAATAGGGGCGCCTACTCTTTCTTAAGGATCTTGATCTGCTGTATTCTGTACGTGTCTCCCTTGCAGGAGACGAAGATTGTGACCTCGAAAATCTCGCCTCCGGCATTGAGCCGGCCGAGGGCGTATTTCATATTGGAACGGCCTGCCGTGTGGGTAATGTCGAATTCCCTCGGATTGTAGTTGCTGAAGAAAGTCTTGATTATGCGGAGAGCCTGGCTGCGGCTCGAATCGCTGCTCTTGGAGAGGATTGAAATCTCGAGATTGTCGTCGAACCATGCGGAGAGCCTGTCGGCGTCTCCGAGCCTGATATACTTTGAGATCGGAATGAAAACGTCGTATCCTGCAGGCTGGGCTGCGGCGTCCGCTCCTCCGAGGAGGGCGGCGGAAAGAACAGCAATGAATATTGTAGTCCGAAGATTCATGTTTTCACCATTTGCAGGATGCCGATTTTGTTGCAAATATTGAGCCACATGTGTATATTTGTACTATATGAAAATAACTTTGTTGACCGTCGGCAAGACGGATGTCCGCTGGGTGCGGGAGGGTCTGGAACTCTATGTTTCCCGCCTCTCCCATTATGTCAGATTCGCTCTGAAGGAAATTCCCGAACTGAAAAATGTATCGGCTTTCACAAAGGAGCAGATCAAGGAGAAGGAAGGGGATCTTATCCTGTCTTCCCTGGCCCCTGGGGACTTCGTCGTCCTGCTTGACGAGAGGGGGCGGAAATACCGTTCGGTGGAGTTCGCGGACTTCATCAGGGAGAGGCTCAACAGGGGAGCGGATATGGTTTTCGTGGTTGGAGGGGCCTACGGATTCCCGCAGAAGGTGTATTCCAGGGCTGACTCGATGATGTCCCTCTCCGATATGACATTCTCCCACCAGATGGTAAGAACGATTTTTGCAGAGCAGCTTTACAGGGCTTTCACCATAATCAGGGGTGAGCCATATCATCACGAGGGATAGCGATGTTTACGGGATTGTCACAGGAAATGAGGAAGATGGTGTCAGGCCGCGGGGCCTGGCCCGCTCTCGCAGCAGCCACGGTGATACTGCTCGTCCTCCTGTTCGGAACCACCGGCAGGGCGGATCTTTCGTCGGCGTCGGCCAGGCGGGTCTCCCGCATCATCAATGACAGGATGGCCACATTGGAGTCCTATATGCGCAGGGCAGTGACCGAGAGCCGCGGAGAGTGGCTCGAACTTGACGGGCTTGATGACGACATGGTCATCTACAGGTATATGGACGACTCGCTCCAGTCCTGGTGCAACCAGTTCTCGCTGGACAATGACGATATCAGCAAGAAGCTGATGGTCCAGAGATTCGTCAATCTGAGGTACAATATCATATCCCCGCTTGCCTCGGTGGACACCTCGGTCTCATATATCAATATGGGTCCGAAGTGGTATCTTGCCAAGGCTATTGACGACGGCAGGGGATGCCGTGTCATCGGAGGTCTCGAAGTCAGGAATACCATGGACAGGCGGTCTGTGAACGGTATCAATCCGAGATTCCGCATTGGAGACCAGTACACCCTCAATCCCATAAGCGCGACAGGCGGCTCGGCCATTACCGTTTCCGGAGTCCCTGTGCTGAAGATGGTCAGGGAGTCGGCGGTGGCCGATCCTCTTTTCCCGGACACGACATTGCTCTGGATAGTGATGGTGGCCTTCGGCAGCCTTGCCCTCTGCCTCCTGCATTTCAACAGGAAGCCCCGGATGATGGCGGGCTCGATGCTGGCCCTCACGGTGATGATGGCCGTGTTCTACTTCATAGGACTGGGGATGCAGGGTACCTCTACAATGTTCTCCCCGAACCTCTATGCCGGTGGAACCGTGCTGTACTCTCTCGGCGCCCTGCTCATCATCAATCTGTGGATAACATTGATGGTGGCCTGTTTCCTGGTCGTCAGGAAAGAGTTTGAGAAGGAGATCATCGCCAATGATGACAGGCACAAGGCATCCGTCATCATAGTGTCTGCCGTCGCATTCTCAGTCCTGCTGGCCGCGTACGTCATATATACGTTCGGGAGCCTGATGCTCAACTCGAACCTCACCCTTGAGCTCTACAAGCTTTCATCCATCACAAGGTACACCGCCTATGTATATGTGTCATACCTTGCCTTCCTGTCGTTGATCCCGCTTCTGATCCAGTCGGTCAGGAGGCTGGCATTCCATTTCCACGGCATCAGGTATGATATGTTTTCACGCTGGGGAAGATGCATGTACGCATTATTCTGCGTTGTCCTGTTCCTGCTTCATTTCTCCATTCTCGGCATCAGGAAGGAGGCGGACCGGGCTGAGATATGGACCAGCCGTCTCGCCATGGACCGCGACCTCGGGCTTGAACTGAGGCTCAGGGAAGTGGAAAACGCCATCGCCTCCGACAATGTCATCGCGGAGGTGGTCAGAAACTCCGGAGACTACAAGGTCGTCCTCAACAGGATTGCCGAGGCGTATCTGAACAGGATTTCCAAGGGATATGATGTCTCGGTGTTCCTCTTCAGGGACAATGTCAGCGACCCGCAGATTCTCAAATATTTCAATGAGAGGTTCGGGGATGCGGTTCCGATTGCTCCCGGGTCGAGATTTTCCTACGGCAGGAGCAGTGCCGGAAGGCCCCAGTACACGGGACTGTTCATGTACTATTTCCCGGAAGATGGCGTGTACAGGCTGCTCGTGGGCCTCAACTCCAAGGCTGACAAGGAGGACAGGGGATATTCGTTCATCCTGGATGAGAGCTCTCCGGGAGGAATCGTGATACCGGTGCAGTATTCCTATGCCAAGTATATCGGCGGCAAGCTGGTGAGCTACAAGGGGGACTATGCCTATCCGACCGTGCTCGGCGGCAAGTTCAAGTCTGCCCTTGCCAATTCCGCGGAAAGGGCGGCCTATGGCAATTATGTGCATTTCTACGAGGAATTGTCCCCGGAAGAGAGCATTGTCATCTCCAGGCCCAGAATCGGGGTCTTGAGGTATGTGGTTGCGGGCTGCATGATATTCCTGCTCGCGTATTTCTGGATAAGCGCATTTACCCTCGGGCGGAAAAGGACCTCCGACTTCGAGAAGAATTATTACAAGTCCAGGGTGAACGCGGTGATTCTCCTCTCCATGACAATGACTCTCGTGACGATGAGCCTCATAATGGTGTTCTTCGTGTACAAGCGCAATGACGAGAATGTCAGGAAGCTGATGTCGAGCAAGATCACCACCATCCAGTCTCTCGTTGCGAACCGGGTGAGGGGCTTCTCCTCCTTCACGGAGATGACAGGGCAGGATGTGTCCGCCATCCTGGATGAGGTGGCAAGATACACGAGGACGGACATTTCCCTCTACAGCCCGGGAGGAAAGGTGTTCAATTCCACATCTCCGGAGATTTTCGAGAGAATGATAATCGGCTCCAGAACCAACCCTGAGGCCTACAGGAACATAATGTACAACCGGAAGAGGTTCTATATCCACAAGGAAAGGATAGCCGGCCGCCCGTTCTATACGATGTATGCCCCGCTTATCAATGACAAGGGCGATATTCTCGCGATTCTGGGCGCTCCGTACACCGACTCCGGTCTTTCGTTCAAGTCCGACGCCGTCTTCCACTCCATCTTCGTCATCATTGTATTCTTCATTCTCCTGATACTCACCAGGTTCTTCACGACCAAGGTGGTGGACAAGATGTTCGGCCCTCTGTCCGTGATGGGACGCAAGATGCTCTCGGCCAGGACAGGCGGACTGGAATACATCATTTACGACAAGGAGGATGAGATCTCAGGCCTCGTAAGGGCCTACAACCTGATGGTGCACGATCTTTATGAGTCAGGCAAGCAGGTGGCCCAGGCGGAAAGGGAGAGGGCGTGGAGCGAGATGGCCCGCCAGGTGGCGCACGAGATAAAGAACCCTCTGACGCCTATGAAACTTGAGATTCAGAGGCTTATCAGGATGAAGCGGAACAATGACCCGAAGTTTGAGTTGAGGTTCGAGGATGCAGCCAGGGTGATTCTGGACAGCATCGATGTGCTGACGGACACTGCCAATGAATTCTCCACCTTCGCCAAGCTCTATTCCGAGGAGATGGTGGACATCGACCTCGATGCCCTGGCCTCTGACCAGATATCGATGTTCGACAACAGGGATGACATCAGGTTCGAGTACTACGGGCTGAAGGGGGCCGTGGTCAGGGGACCGAAGCCGCAGCGACAATGAAAATGAACCGTTCCGTGGACACATTGTGCTGTCTCTCAGGAACAGTTCAAAAGACGGTTTCTATGACATTGTCGTGGAAGATAACGGCCCCGGAATCAAGGATGAGAACAGAGCCAGACTCTTCACTCCGAACTTCACCACCAAGAGCAGCGGCACCGGCCTGGGCCTTGCCATCTGCAAGAACATCATAGAGAGATGTGGCGGAGAGATATTCTACAGCAGGTCCTTCGCACTCGGCGGAGCCTGCTTCACTGTCCGCTATCCGAAGCCCCCTACTTCTGTCTGATGAAAATCTGGACCGGGCAGCCGGTCAGGTCGAAATGTGATCTCAGCTTGTTCTCCAGGAAGCGCTTGTAAGGATCCTTGATGTACTGCGGCAGGTTGCAGAAGAACGCAAATGCCGGAAATCTGGTAGGAAGCTGGGTGATGTACTTGATTTTCACCACTTTGCCCTTGTACATCGGAGGAGGGTAGTTCTCTATCTCAGGGAGCATGGTATCCATGAGGGAGGAAGTGGAGAGCCTTCTGGAATAGTTCTCGTAAACGTGCGAGATTTCGTTCATCACGTCCAGAATCCTCTGCTTCTTCAGCACTGAAGTGAATATGATCGGTACGTCATTGAACGGGGCAATCCTGGCCTTGAGTCCCTCGGTGTATTCCTTCAGAGTGTTGCTGTCCTTCTCGAAGAGATCCCATTTGTTGACCACGATGACGCAGCCCTTGCGGTTCCTCTTGATGAGATTGAAGATGTTCATGTCCTGGGCCTCCATTCCGGTGGTGGCGTCAATCATCATTATGCAGACGTCGCTGTGCTCGATGGCCCTGATGGAACGCATCACGGAATAGAATTCGAGATTCTCCTGTACCTTGTTCTTCTTCCTGATGCCGGCAGTGTCGACGAACACGAACTCGTGCCCGAACTTATTGTAATAAGAAGATATTGAATCCCTTGTGGTTCCTGCGACATTGGTGACGATATTCCGTTCCTCGCCGAGGAGAGCATTGGTGAGGGACGATTTTCCGACATTAGGCTTGCCGACAATGGTGATGCGCGGCACGCCCGGATGCTCGTCCTCGGCCTCCGTGTCCTCCGGAAGCTTCTTCACGATCTCGTCCAGGAGGTCTCCGGTTCCGCCTCCGTTGGCAGCGGATATGGCCCAGATCTCGCCCAGTCCCATTGAATAGAACTGGTACACGTCGAACATCTTCTCCCCGGAATCGACTTTGTTGACAGCGGTGACGACAGGCTTGCCGCATTTCCTCAGAAGGGCGGCGATCTCGGCGTCGTAGTCGGTGATTCCGGCCGCAGCCTCAGTCATGAAAAGAATGAGGTCCGCCTCCTCGATGGCTATGACCACCTGCTTGCGGATTTCCTCCTCGAAAACATCATCGGAGCCGGAAGTGTATCCTCCGGTGTCCACCACCGAGAATTCCTTTCCGCACCATTCGCATTTTCCATAATGTCTGTCACGTGTGACTCCTGCCGTTTCATCGACAATCGCCTGCCTCATTCCCACGAGGCGGTTGAAAAGTGTGGATTTGCCGACATTCGGCCTTCCTACAATAGCTACGAGGCTCATAATCAAGAATCATTTATCCTCTCACGAGGGTTATTCATTTCTCCTCTTTTCCCGGGTACAGCCCGCAGGAAGCGCAGGAGTCGGAATAAACTCCGGAACAATGCGCTCCGGAGTCTTTGTCGCCGCGGGAAGAGAAGCGCTCGTCGTCCTCCTCCCTCATGCATCTGATGCCCAGCCGGCGCATGTTCTCATTGGCACCCACATCTGTCTGCGGGAACTGGCCGTCCTTCCGGAATATGATGTTGAAACACATCCCGAAGACTCCCAGTCCAATGAGGACCAATGCTGCCAGAAAGACTTTCATAAAAATTTATCTCAATACCGCAGCTGCGGTTCAATGCCTTAGAAAATGAATTCAGGGCTGATCGGCTCGTTGTCGCAGACCTTGCGGATGATCCTGGCGAATGTCTCGGTCATCGATACGACCTTGATCTTGCTGGTGTCAACCGAAGGATCCGTGGTGAGCGGAATCGTGTCCGTCACATACACCTCGCTGAGGCTCGACTTGTTGATGCGGTCGTAAGCCGGGCCGGAGAGGATGGCGTGGGTCGCACAGGCCCTGACGCTCTTTGCGCCCTTCTCCATGAGGATATCGGCCGCCTTGGTCAGTGTGCCGGCCGTGTCGATCATATCATCCACGATCACAACATTCTTGCCCTCTACCTCTCCGATGGCGGTGATGGATGCCACCACATTGGCTCTCTCGCGGGATTTGTGGCAGATGATCACAGGGCAGGCGAGGTCCTTGGCGTATGCATTGGCCCTCTTCGCCCCGCCCATGTCAGGAGCCGCGATCGCGAGATTCTCAATGTTGAGGGATTTGAGATATGGGATGAATACCTTGCTTGCGTAGATATGGTCAACCGGGATGTCGAAGAAGCCCTGGATCTGGTCGGCGTGGAGGTCGCAGGTCATTATCCTGTCAACTCCGGCGGCGCAGAGGAGATTGGCCACGAGCTTGGCTCCGATGGAAACTCTCGGCTTGTCCTTCCTGTCCTGCCTTGCCCATCCGAAATAAGGCATTACGGCAATGACTTTGTAGGCGGAAGCCCTTTTTGCCGCATCGATGGTGAGGAGAAGCTCCATCAGATTGTCGGCCGGCGGAAATGTGGACTGGAGGATGAATACGGTGGCGCCGCGTACGCTCTCGGTGAATGAAGGCTGGAATTCTCCGTCGCTGAATGATGTGACTTCCGAAAATCCGAGCCGGATAGGATTCGATCCAGGTTCCCTGATTGCGTCCAGTTCCTTGACGACCTTTTCCGTGAAGTCTTTCGATGCCCTGCAGGCAAACAGTTCCATTCTGTGTTCAGTGTTCATAATGTTGTTTTGGTTTGTGTTCCTTTTTTCACGTCCGACAACACTGAGCCTATGTAGTCGAGAATCTCCTCCTTCCCGAGACCGCTGGCTGATGAACTGATGAAGCAGGGCGGCAGCGATTCCCAGAATTCGGACAGGATTTCCATGTCCCTCCCAGCCTGATTCTCTCTCGCCACAGGTCCGAGCTTGTCGCCCTTGGTGAAGATGATGGCGAAAGGAATGCCGTTCTCTCCCAGTTCATTGATGAAGTCAATGTCAATCTTTCCTATGTCGTGCCGGATGTCCACGAGGACGAAGAGCAGCTGCATTTCCGCCGAATTGTGCAGATAGTCCCGGATGACATCCTTGATCTTGGCTCTTTCCTTGTCGGGCAGCTTCGCATAACCATATCCGGGCAGATCCACAAGATACCAGCTGTCGTTGATCAGGAAGTGGTTGACCAGCTTCGTCTTTCCGGGTGTGCCGGAGGTCATTGCCAGGTTCCTTGAACCGCACAGCATGTTGATGAGTGAAGATTTGCCGACATTGGACCTCCCGATGAATGCGAATTCGGGTAGCCTGCGGGCTGGACGCTGCTCTGTCCGTGTGCTGCTGCCGGCGAAAATTGCCTTGGAGATCTTCATTTTTCGAAAATTAATGATTATGCCGCTGAAAATTTGCGCAAAGATACGAAAAAAGATTAAATTTGTATCCAGACCGCATTAATTAGAACACGATTTTATCCGTTAGGAATGATGGAGAAAAATGTAATCGATTTATTTACACTGCAGACGGAAGTCAGGCAGTCGCTGGAGTCGTCTTTTCCGGCCCGCGTCTGGGTCAGGGCGGAGGTCAGTGCAGTGAAGGTCCGCGGCGGTGGGCATTGCTATCTGGAACTGTCGCAGTCGGACGAAAGCGGTCTCGTTGCCAAGGCGTCGGCCATCATCTGGGCATCCAGATACAGAGTGCTTGGACCTTATTTTGAATCCGTCGCCGGCTCGCCGCTGCAGCCGGGCATAACTGTCCTGCTGAGGGTCCAGGTAAACTACAGCCAGCTCTACGGATTATCCCTGATTGTGGACGACATCGACGCCTCCTGCACGCTGGGGGAGAAGGAGAAGGAACGTCTCGCCACGATCGAGAGACTGAAGAAGGAGGGTCTCCTCGACAGACAGAAGTCCTTGGAAATGACGGCATTGCCATACAGGCTTGCGGTGGTCTCGGCTCCCGATGCTGCCGGATACAGGGATTTCGAGCGTCATCTGAAGGGCAATGCTTACGGATTTGTCCTTGAGACTGTTCTCTACGAGGCCGTGATGCAGGGAGCCTCGGCTCCGGAGTCAATAAGTGATGCCCTGAAGGCTGCAGCTTCGGCTGAGAAGCCTTTCGATGCGGTGCTGGTGCTCAGGGGAGGGGGATCCAATCTTGACCTCTCATGCTTCGACGACTACAGTCTTGCCTCTGCCATTGCCACCTGCCCCGTGCCGATCCTTACCGCAGTCGGTCACGACCAGGACTTTCACATCTGCGACATGGTGGCGTGGAGATATGTGAAGACCCCTACGGCATTGGCTGACACATTCATTGAGATATATGCGGACGAGGACCAGTATATATCCTCATTCGCCGGCAGGCTCAAGACTGCCTTTCTGAACAAGATTTCCCTTATGGGCTCCCGCGTGGATGTGCTGGAGTCGAGAATCGCCGGGGCGGACCCCCGCAGAATCCTGAGCCGGGGCTATGCCCTCGTGGTGGATGACGGAGGGGTGGTGATGAAGAATGCGGCCGGGCATTCGGCAGGGGACAATGTTAAAGTGATGTTCGCCGACGGCACGTTGGACTGCCGGGTGACAGGAATACAATTGAAACAGGAGGATAATGATGGAAGAGTTTGATTATCAGGCAGCTGTCAAAGAACTGGAAGAAATTGCGTCAAAGGCGGAGGATCCCTCTTCCGGGCTCTCTGACATTGACAGGTACATAGGGAGGTCAAAGGAGCTCATTGCCGGATGCAGGGCTTATCTGCGCACGGCGAGGGACAAGGCCTCGAAACTGGATGATTAAAAAAGGAGGGATTATGAAGGAGAACAATACAAAGGAGGAGAAGAAGTACATTTTCGATGCGGACCCGTATCTGCTCCCGTTCAAGGAGAAGATTCTGGAGAGACACGAAAGAATCGAGGCCTGCCGCAAGAAGATTTCGGTGGGCGGAAGCCTCTCCGCCGGACTGAACAACCATCTTTACTACGGTCTGCACAGGGATGCCGGTGGCGGCTGGATTTTCAGGGAATGGGCTCCGAATGCCAGCAGAATCTATCTCATCGGCGAATTCAACAACTGGAAGCGGACCACCGCCTACGAGTTGAAGCCCGCCGGCGGAGGCAACTGGGAACTCCGCCTTCCGGACATGTTCCTCAGCCACGGGGATCTGTACAAGCTCTTCATCGAGTGGCCGGGCGGGGGTGCTGAACGTCTCCCGTCCTATGTGAGAAGGGTGGTCCAGGACCCGCAGACCAAGGTGTTCAGCGCACAGGTCTGGGAACCGGCGGAACCTTACGTCTGGAAGAATCCTTCTCCCGGTCCGAGACCCCATCCTCTCATATATGAATGCCACATAGGGATGAGTTCCGAGCAGGAGAAGGTGGCCACATTCGAGGAGTTCAGGACCGGTGTTCTCCCTCGGGTGCAGGAGCTGGGATACGACACATTGCAGATAATGGCACTCCAGGAGCATCCGTACTACGGGTCTTTCGGATATCAGGTATCCAATTTCTATGCGCTGTCCTCCCGCTTCGGCACTCCGGAGGAATTCAAGCACCTCGTGGACGACGCCCATTCCAGGGGCATAGCGGTGGTTATGGACATAGTGCATTCCCACAGCGTGGACAATGAGGCTGAGGGCCTTGGGCGTTTCGACGGAAAGGAAGACCTCTATTTCTACAAGGGCCCTCAGGGCAGGCATCCGGCCTGGGGATCGAGATGCTTCGACTATGGAAAGGACGAGACCAAGTACTTCCTCCTTTCCAACTGCAAGTTCTGGATGCAGGAATATCATTTGGACGGATTCCGTTTCGACGGGGTCACCAGCATGCTTTACTGGGACCACGGCCTCGGCAAGGATTTCTGCGGCTATGACAATTATTTCAATTCCGGCGTGGACGAGAATGCCGTCACCTATCTGGCGCTTGCGGCGATGCTGGTCAAGGAAATAAACCCGGATGCCATCACCATTGCCGAGGACATGAGCGGAATGGCCGGGCTTGCGGCTCCTTACGAGGCCGGCGGACTGGGCTTCGACTTCAGGATGGCAATGGGTGTCGCCGACCACTGGATCAAATGGCTGAAGGAAAAGAGCGACGAGCAGTGGAGCATGGGCGAGATCTGGTGGGAGCTGACCAACAAGCGCAAGGATGAGAAAACCATCAGGAGATGTACACTTCGATGAACAAGGATTCGAAGAGTCTCGTCGTGGACAGGGGAATTGCGCTTCACAAGATGATAAGGCTTGCCACCATAGGCACGGCCGGAGACGGATACCTCAACTTCATGGGCAATGAATTCGGCCACCCGGAGTGGATCGACTTCCCCCGCGAGGGAAACGGCTGGTCATATAAGTATGCAAGGCGTCAGTGGTCGCTCTCGGAGCCGGATTATCTCCGCTACAAGTATCTCAAGGACTTCGACCGGGACATGATTCATCTTTTCAAAAAGGAGGACCTGCTTTCCTCTCCTCCGGAGCATATTGTGGCCGACGAAGCCAAAAAAGTGTTGATATTCAGGAGGAAAAATTGTATCTTTGCGCTCAATTTCAGCCCCTCCGCCTCTTATGAGGGCTACAGTTTCAATGCCCCGGAAGGTGAATGGGAACTGATTTTCGACTCTGATGACAAAGACTATGACGGCTTCAGCCGGCTCAAGAACGGAGAAAGGCATTGGTCCGACGGAAAAATGTCCGTATATCTTCCTTGCCGGTGCGCTTTTGTACTGAGAAAAGTGGAAAAACTTTAATATTTGCGATATGGCATTTCTGAAATTCAACAAGGCCGAACTCGTGAACCTGTCTTATTCTCTCAAGAGGGAGATTATCTGTGCGAACAAGACGGGAGCTTATTGCAACACTACCATCGTAGCCTGCAATACGCGCCGATACCACGGCCTTCTGAGCGTTCCTGTGGACAATTTCGGAGGCGGCAAGTACATGCTGCTGTCTTCAGTGGATGAAAGCCTTGAGGTAAACGGCAAGGTCTTCAATCTCGGCATCCACCGCTACGGGGACATCTATGAACCGAGAGGACATAAGTACATCGTTGACTTCGAGGCCGACCCGGTACCTGTGATTACCTACAGGGTGGGTCAGATAGAGTTCACGAAGAGCATTCTCCTGGTACCTGACAAGGACCAGGTGATGATCCGCTACGAGGTGACGAAATCCCCTGCCAGGCTGCGTCTCAGCCTGAAGCCTTTCCTTGCGTTCAGGAGCGTTCACAGCCTGACATCGCAGAATCTGTCTGCGAGGACCGGCTACAGGCAGGTGAAGAACGGAGTCTCGTTCAATATGTACGAGGGTTTCCCTGACCTCAATCTCCAGCTCAGCACGGCTTCTTTCAAGTACAAGTCTGCACCTTGCTGGTACAATGCGATCACTTACTCTGACGAGGCCCGTCGCGGTTTTGCCTGCAAGGAGGACCTCTTTGTCCCGGGAAGCTTCGAGCTGTCGATGGGCGAGGGTGACTCCATAGTGCTTTCCGCATCTGTATCGGAGGAAGTTCCGTCAACAATGAAGAGGCGCTATGCCTCCGCCCTCAAGTCCATGCCGGGCATCGTCAGCCTTCACGACCAGCTAATCCATTGCGCCGATGTCCTCATCAGGGACAGGAACGGAAGGAAGACTGTCACGGCCGGATTCTCCTGGCTTTACACCGGACTCCTGAGGGAGACACTCTACACATTGCCGGGCCTGACTGTCCACGCCGGACGTCCGGAGGCATTCGAGGAGATTCTGGACGATCTCATCGCCCACAACCAGGAGCGTCTCTATTCCAGGACGACCCAG
>SFPH01000055.1 GCA_004552115.1 Bacteroidales bacterium | reverse complement strand
TTCCAGTCTCTGCGTGTTTTACGTCATCCGTGCCAGCCCTGGAGGAGTGTAATATTCAGAAAGAAAGCAAATCAATGATAGTTGAGGCTGACCTTTTGGGTCAGCCTCAACTCATCTGCACGGATGGCCTGCTTATTTCTGTCGTTTCGTCTTGATCCTGAAGAACATTGCATACAGGAGAGGGACGAAGAAGAGGGTGGCGATTGTGCTGAACAGCAGGCCTCCCATTATGGTCACGGCCATCGAGCCGAACATCGCATCGTTCACGAGCGGAATCATTCCGAGGATGGTGGTCATTGATGCCATCATTACAGGGCGGAGCCTGCTTTCGGAGCTGGATATCAATGCTTCCGCCGGGTCTTTCCCGGATGCGATCTGGTCTCCGATCTCGTCCACAGCATTCCCACTATTGCGCAGAATGTGAAAGTCTTGCCTGTCAGCAGCATGGCGGCCACCACTCCGATGGCGAGCAGCGGAACGCAGCAGATGATTATTGCCGGCTTGCGGTAATCCCCGAACAGGAGAATCAGCATTGCGATTATGAGGACAACGCCCAGCGGCACATTGGCGAAGAGATTGCTCATAGTCTCGTCGCTCGCGCCCTTTTCGCCTTCCCAGGTCAATGAATAACCGGCAGGAAGGTCGATGGACTCAATCTTGTCCGCAATCAGTTTCCTGGCACGTTCGGTCTCCATTCCCGGAACAGGGGAGCACATGATCTTCTGTGTCCTCTGCCCGTTGAACCTCGGCACGACCGGGTCTTCCCATTTCACCTTGACTCCGGGGCTTATCTGCTTCAGGGGAGTTGTCTGGAGAGTTGACTGCACGAGGGCTCCCTTGTCCAGAGTTCCTGTCTTCAGCTTCATCAGATTCTCCTCGGTCAGGGCATTGGTCATATCCGGAATCATCTGGAACAGAGGAACATTCTCAAGATTGTCCACCTGGCTTCCGTCCTCTTCCGTACACTTCACGTAGATGGTGTTCTTGTGTATTCCGTCATAGAATGCTCCCACAGGAATGCCACCTGCAGCACTCAGAAGGGACATTGACACATCCTGGCGGCTCAGACCGGCCCTTCTCGACGCAGACTGGTCATAATCTATGTCGAACACTGGTACCGAAGGCTCCCAGTCCGTGGTGACGAGACATATTTCAGGTGTGCTCTTCATTATGCTCATTGCGGAATCGGCGAGTTCGTGAAGCACTGCCGGGTCCGGGCCGGAGAAGAGAAGCTCGATCGGATACTTCTTGTACATGATGTTGTACCTCTTCAGCTTGAGGTAGGCATCAGGATACATCTGCTCGAGTTCCCTCTGGATTTCGTCCATATTGTTCTCCAATGCCTCCGGGCTCTCGAAATTGATGATGAGTTCGCCGTACGAGAGGGAAGGCGTGGCAATGCTCCTGACCAGATTGTACCTGGCCGGTGTGCCGCCTATGGAGGTCGTGACGTCTCCGATCTCAGGCCGGCGCTGCAGCCATTCCCTGATTTCGGTCAGGTCCTGGGCCACCCTGGTGGAGTTGGTACCTTCTGGAAGCTTGTATTCCATATAGAGCTGGTCATAGACCATGTCAGGGAAGAAACCCTGCTTCATCTTGCCGTATCCAAGCCAGGTCAGTCCGAGAAGTGCGAAGGCTATGCACATAGTCAGGACTCTGTGGTTGAGGGCGAAACCGAGCGACTTCCGAAGCGCGCGGTATATCCATCCGTTGTAGAGACCTTCCTCTCCGCTGATTCCCTCGACTTTCTCATACTTAGGGCCTTTCATCATTGTATCGGCCATCAGAGGTACGTGCACGAGGGCCAGGATCCAGCTGAGAAGCAGCGATACGGCCAGCACTATGAACAGATCCCTGACATAGACTCCCGCAGTATCCGGCGAGAGGAAAATAGGCAGGAATGACAGGATGGCAATCAATGTGGCTCCGAGCAGCGGCATTGCCGTCTTCTTCCCGATGGCAGTCATCGCTTCGCGTCTCGGCTTTCCGAGCTTCAGGTCTTTCAGGATGCCGTCCACTATGACAATGGCATTGTCCACCAGCATTCCCATTGCGAAAATGAATGAGGCCAGCGATACCCTCTGCATTGTCCCGTCCATCAATCCGAGGAAGAGGAAGGAACCTATGACTATCATTATCAGGCTGATGCCGATGATGAGACCGCTGCGGAAACCCATTGACACCATAAGTATGGCCACGACAATGAGAACCGACTCCAGCAGGTTGACCAGGAAGGTCAGAAGCGAATTTGTCACTCTCTCCGGCTGGTAGAAGATCTTGTGGCATTCGACTCCGGAAGGCAGTCTCTCGGCTTCAAGTTCCGCCAGTTTCTTCTCGACTTCTCCGCCTACCTTTACAATGTCGGATCCGGAGGCTGCCGCCACTGCAATGCCGAGAGCCCTCTGGCCATTGTATTCCAATGAGTTGCGTACCGGTTCGGCCCAGTCGTGCTCCACTGTGGCAATATCCTTGAGCCGCAGCTGGTCGTCCTCGTGTCCCTGGATGACCATATTTCCGATCTGCTCCGCCGTCCTGAACTTGTCGCTCACGGTCACCCGTATCCGGTCGTCGCCGTTGTCGTAGTATCCAGCATAGTAGATGTTGTTCTGGCCGTTCAGGGTCGAGAGGATTTCAGCAGGTGCTACCCCGAGGGTGGCCATCCTGTCGGTCCTTATGCATATGTTGATGCATTCCTGCCTTTCTCCGTAGATGTTGACCCTGGCCACGCCCGGGAGGTTGCCGATCTCGCGCTTCAGGAGACGGGCATAGTCGGAAAGCTCATTCTCTCCGAGTCCGTCCCCGGTGAGGGCGAACATCATTCCGTAAACCAGTCCGAAATCGTCCTGAACCATTACCGACACGCCGGAAGGAAGGCTTTTCCCGGTGTCGCCGACCTTCCTTCTGAGGAGATCCCAGCATTGTTCCACATCATTGTCATCAGTGGTGCTCTTCAATGCTACTTCAATGAGAGCCAAGTCGTTGTATGAATAGCTGTGGACCTTGTCAACTTCTCCGATGGACATTATGCTCTTTTCCAGCGGGTCGCAGACCTCCATCTCCACTTCGTGCGCCGAGGCTCCCGGATAGGTGGCGACGACCATTGCCATCTTCACCTTGATCTCCGGATCCTCCAGCTTGCTCATGTCATATGCCGACAGGGCGCCGCCCACAATCAGCACGGCAATCAGGAAGTATATCAGCTTGCTGTTCCTGAAAGCCCAGTTACCGAAATCTATACTCATAACAAGCCTCCTGCATTAGTTGCCGATGCCTTTGGCAGAATCTTGACTTTCTCTCCCTCTGCTATCTTGTGAACGCCGGAGATCACGATGATCTCTCCGGGCTCCAGCCCGCCGGAAATCACAGCCTCGCCGTCAGAACGGAGACTTTCAATACTTACCTCCCTGGCGAATACGGTATTGCCGCTTCCCAGAATCCATACGAGACTTCTGCCATCCTTGCTGAACAATGCGGAAGAAGGTATCGAGCATCTTCCGCCGCTTTCAGCATTGCAGTCCATGCTAACCATAGTGTTCATTCCCGGGGCAATGTCCCCGGCGTTGCCTGTGATGGCAAATCTGACTGTGTACAACTGGTTTGCATTGGCCTTCGGACTGATGTTGAGGAGAGTCAGAGGCATTGTCTTTTCCTGGATGAAGTCAAAAGCAGCCTGGAAATCACGGTATTTCCTGAATTGTGAATACTCGGAGCCCGGAATGTTGATTTCGACCTCAGGATTTCCGGATGAGATGAAACATACCACAGGCATTCCGGCCCCTATGATTGCCGGAGCATCGAAATATGTCTTCTGGAGATATCCGTCGAACGGGGCAGTCAGTTTCGTGTCGGCCAGCTGGTTCCTGCAGTTCTCGTATTTGGCCGAGATCTGTTCCAGGCCGTAGCGGGCCTTGTCGTAGTTGGATGCTGTCGTGGCGCTGTCCCTGTAGAGGGCGAAAACCCTCTCGGCCTCTGCCTTGATGCTGTTGTATTCGGCCTCGGCGGCGTTGAGCTGCAGCTTGTAGTCCCTGTCGTCAAGTTCGGCGATGACCTGGCCCTTCCTGATGAACGTTCCAGCGTCTCCGTGGATTTTCCTGAGCTTTCCGGCTACCTGGAAGGCAAGATTGGTCTCCCGGGCAGCTGTCACCTTCCCCGGAAATTCGAGTCTTACGGCATGCCCGTAGGCCCTGACCGTGTCAATCTTCACCACGGCAGTCTTTTCCTGCACCTTCTTTGCATCTTTGCAGGACTGTGTCAGGCAGAGGGCTGCGCAAAGCGCCGAAGTCATCATTGCCGCCTTCAGAATGCCTGATATAAGTTCCTTACTTTTCATGTTTACAATTTTTTTCAGATTACTAACCGGACAGTCAGTACTGCAAAAATGGGGGCAATAATGAAGGTGCAGGATGTATATAATGATGTAATATTGTTCTATTTGTATGATTTTACCTGAAGATTGCCGTTTTTAAGCGCATAAGGAGCCGTGAGTTTGTCAAATATTCGCTATTTTGGCCCAGTTTGTGAAATAAAAGCCAGCAATCATCAATTCAAAATCAGCTATGGATACCTCAACTTATGAAATGGGCTTGTACGATGTCACTGCGGAGTCAATGCAGCACAGGGGCAGAATCATCAAGGTTGACAAGAACGGATTCTTTTTCTGTCGGAAAGGGGAACTTGAGATAGTTGTGGACGGAAAGACCTTCCTCGTCAGGGAAAACTGCATCTTCGTTTATCTGCCGATGAGCGAGATGTATGTCCACCGGATTTCTCCCGACCTTTCAGGGGTGATAGGGACGGCGGACTTTTCCTTCGTGTATTCGTCGCTGAGGGTTGTGGCCAGCACTTACAACTATCTCTATGTCAAGGACAATCCCTGCGTTGCCCTATCTCCTGAGGGACGGGAGTCCGTGGAGGAGATGATAACTGCAATCCGCAGGAGAGAGGACATGATTTCCGATCCCGTGATGAGCAGGATGGTGAGTTCTCTGGCAATGGCGCTGTGCTATCAGATAATGCACGAATATTTTTCCGCCACTCCCGCCAGCCCTATGAATCAGGACAGGAATGACATCGTCTTCAGGAATTTCATGCAGGCTCTCCATTCCGAGAAGCCGAGGAGCAGGGAAGTCTCCCATTATGCTGATGCCCAATGCCTGAGTCCGAGATACTTCTCTTCCATAATAAAGGAGAAGACGGGGCGCTCCGCCCTGCAGTGGATCACCATAGTGACAATAGACGATGCCAAACGACTTCTGGACAATCCCGACAACAGCATAAAGGACGTGGCATACAGACTGGGCTTTCCGAACCAGTCCTTCTTCGGGCGTTACTTCAAACAGTACAGCGGCCAGTCCCCGACAGAATACAGAAAGTCGTTGAGACAGCCGCTGTAGAGTTATCTTTTCCGCTCCGGAAATCCGTTTATCTGCACCACTGGTCCAGCCAGCTGAAGTACTCCCTGTGCCAGTAGAGAGCATTCTGCGGCTTCAGGATCCAGTGATTCTCATCCGGGAACACAATCAGGCGGGAAGGGACTCCCATCATTCTGGCAGCATTGAAAGCAGCCATTCCCTGGTCGTAAGGGATGCGGAAATCCATTGCACCGTGAATGCAGAGAATAGGGGTATGCCATTCTGTCACCCTTGCGGCAGGGGAGTTGGCATAATGTCTCCTGGCTTTCGGATTATCGCTCCATGGAGAGCCGCCCTGCCTGATTCCTCCGAAGGTCTTGCCGTCTCCTGCAGGACCCGTCTGTCCGGGAGTATAGGAGTACTCCTCTAGTCCGCCGTTGTCCCAGTTCGGGAACCACATCTCCTCCGTCTCATAATACATGTACTCCTCGTCGAAGATGCCTGCGTGCGCAATGAAGCAGTCGAAAACATCCTGGTGGATGCCGGCGAGATAGTAGACCGAATAGCCGCCGTAGCTGGCCCCGCAGGCAGCCATCTTGCCGATGTAAGGTTCAGCCTTGAGCTCCCTGGCCGCTGCCAGATAGTCCTGCATGTTCAGGCCCGGATAGTCTCCGGAAATCTGCTCTGTCCATTCCTGGCCGAATGCCGTGGTTCCGCGTCTGTTGGGGAGAACGACCACATAGCCCTGTGCGGACATCAGCCTGTAGTTCCATCTGTAGGACCATCCCTGGCTCAGGGTACCCTGAGGACCACCGAGGCAGATCAGGATTGAAGGATAGACCTTCGTGGAGTCGAATTCAGGCGGATAAACCACCCAGGTCAGCATATCCTTTCCATCCACAGTCCTGACCATCCTGGCCTCTGTCTTATGAGGTGCGACCTGTGAGAGGATGTGGTCATTCTCTGTCGTGATGGACTCGCAGCTGCCGTCATTTTCCCTTATTCTTACCAGCTCGTTCGGGAAGTCCATGCTGCACCAGCTGGCCAGAAGCTCAGTTCCTCCGTCTGTTCCGACAATGGCGAATGGAGAATTGAAGTCGTACCACATGTCTTCCCCTGTAATGCGTACAATATCCTTTCCGTCAGTCTTGTAAATGGCCTGGAGACCCTCCGAGAGGGCATTGAAGTAAATCCATTTCCCGTCGGGGCTCCATACGGGGCCTGCCGCATTGTACTTGAAGTCAGCCGTGAGGTCTCGGATGTTCAGGATTTCCGGCATGCCATCATTGACATAGTTCAAATCGGCCACCATCAGCCTGGTCTTGTCGGCCTCATAGCCGTCCCTTTCCATGCTGATCCATGCTATGCGGCTTCCGTCCGGACTCCAGACAGGGTCGGTGTCATAGCCTCCGCCCATCGGGATGACCTTGCATTCCCCGCTTCCGACATTGTAGATGTATATTTCCGTGTCCGTGCTGAAAGCGTACTGCCTGCCCGTTTTCTTGCGGCAGGAATATGCGATGAACCTTCCGTCAGGGCTCCAGTCCAGCTGCTCGATTCCGCTGAAAGGCTCGGTTGGGAGCTCATGGA
>SFPH01000054.1 GCA_004552115.1 Bacteroidales bacterium | reverse complement strand
ATGATGCGACGGGAGAGGTTATGCTGCGCTCGCATATCAACAACTCCAGCGAGCTGGACTGGTACTTCTCCTACATGAAGGGATACCTTTCCTCCAGACCGGCCTGCGCATCATTAATCCGTCTATACGGAGATAATCCGGAGGCGGACGTGAGATATGCCGCCTGCTTCGACAGGAAGAGAATGAATGTAAAGACTCCAGAATGCAAGGTCAGACTCTCTGAAATTGTCCTGATGCTCTCGGAGTCACTGTATCACCTTGGTGATGAAGAGGGGGCGCTCAGATGGCTCAATGAATTGAGACGCAACAGGATAGAGGGGGCCGAAGACCTGGCTGCAGCGACTTTGCCGGCGGTAAGGAAAGGAGACAGGATAGTGGTGGACGCCCTCGGAAACCCTGTCACCCCACTGCTCCAGGCAATATTCGACGAGAGGAGGAAGGAGATGTTCATGGAGGGTGACCGCTGGTTCGAACTCAAGAGAAACGGCCGTCCTGAATGGTGGGTCATCAGCAACGGTCTTAAATATACTACGAGGAAGTACCTCTACACTGCTCCCATTTCCAAGGATGACATTGACCTGAACCCGGGTCTGGAGCAGAACCCGGGATATGTTTACTGATCAAATGCTTTCGTACAATGAAACATAAAAGATTTATTATATTTGCATTGTCGCTGGGCCTTTGCGCAGTCAGCGGCTGCGGATTTGACAAATATCCACCGAAGACGGACGATGCCGCCAAGGAATACATCAAGCCTTCAGGGGAGGTACCTACCCAGGAGGAGAGGGAGGTAGTGAAGGCGGCCAAGGCCGAATACGAGGCAGCAATATCGAAGTAATTACATAAAAACCTTATTATGAAGAATTTATCAAAATTGATGGCCATATTGACATTGGCCATTCTCTCAGTCGCCTGCTCTGAAGACGGCAAGATTGCAGTAGAATTCGAGAAGACTCTCTACACCGTTCACGGCGGTGGAAGCGTGGACATTGCAGTGAATGTAAGCGAGCCGGCTGCATCTGACAGCGAGCCGGCTGCATCTGACATCAGCATCGGTCTGCTATTCTCCGGGTCAGCGTCCGCCGACAAGTATGCTGCCGGCTTTGACACTGTCACAATTCCTGCAGGTGAGACTGTCGGGACAGTAACCATCTCCGACATCAAGATTTCCCAGGATGAGCAGATTGCAGTCGGCATTGGAAGATGTCCTGCAGGATATGCCCCGGGAACAAAAAGCGTCACCATTGTCACCGTGGACGCCGAGGAACTTCTCATCTGCTCTTTCGCCAGCACTTCCGACAATCTCCTCTGCTCTTTCGCCTCCACTACCGACAATGCAATCGGTTCCTACGGGGCACGCATTGACGTGAGCGGAGCCGTATCAGGCAAGGACCTTTCGTTGAACGAGGATGTTGTCATTCCTCTTACAGCAAGCGGAGCTGCCGCCTCTTATCTCAATTTCGGCGGTGAGCCTCACGCCCTGCTCAAGGCGGGTGACAATGTCGCCATCGCTGAGTTCTCCCTGAAGCCGGGATTCGAGGAAGGTGCGGAAGTCAAGCTCAGCATCAAGGAGGGTGAAGACAGGATTATGATCGGCAACAATGATACTTTCTCATTGAAACTCTATAGCGAGGAGGCATTGCTCGGCACATGGACATTCGACCATGCATTTGCTCTGGAGGAGATTGAATACTTCTTCGGCGAGCTGGAAGATGACATTACACTTCTCCCGACCCACAACGAGGGCTTCACCCTTACATTCGAGAAGGACGATGCCGGAATCATTACCGTCACTCCTAATGACAAGGGCGACTTCGCAAAGTTCTTCAGGACAGCCTCAGTCACCCCAACTGAGCCGATCAACTACTCTTCAGAGGGTATCGTGACGGGAATGAACACCGTATCGGAAATCAATATGTTCATGGCATCGGAGGACTACGGTGTCCACACCTGTTCATATTACAGGCTTTCCGAAGCCAACAGGGCCTTCAGCTCTGAAGTTGAAACCCTCGGAGAGGCAGTTGTGATCTTCACATTGGTTGAAGGCGGTCTCCAGGTAGAGTTCCGCGACTATGACACTCCTCCGTTCGGAGAGATGTGGTGGGATCCTGATTTCGATGCTGACATGTTCGGATTCGCTTCGCTCTTCGTGAAGTAAACTGAATATCCGATGACAAAAAGCCGGTCTGAAGATGACCGGCTTATTTTATTTTCAGTCGCGACGCCCGAGGGCGTTGGCCGCGATAATGATACCAAGCACGATGGCGAGGGTGACCTTTATGGCTGTCAAACCAGCATTCACTGCCAGAGGGAACTGCTCGGAGGCAATGTAATACGAAGTCCAGAAAACCCCGCCTCCCGGGATCAAGGGGAACTCTCCGGGTATCAGGAACAATGTTCCGGGGCATTTCAGACGCACTG
The DNA here is from genome assembly GCA_004552115.1 of Bacteroidales bacterium. The sequence continues at coordinate 6,758 of SFPH01000054.1, read as the reverse complement.
CCCCGAAGCGTGACAGCAGAGCTACAATTCCCGAGGCGAGAAGGGTGCTGGCAAAAGGTCCTGACGCAGTATAGCGGTTCAGAAGGAGATATGCCATCCAGCCTGCCATGCCGATGAGTCCGGCAGGAAGATAATGCTTTCTTGGAAGGCCGAAGAGCACGGAGAAAGATGCCGTACCGAGGAAGGCCGCCAGCATCTGGATAGGAGGAAGGCCGCCAGCATCTGGATAGGAATCATCGAGGTATATGTATCAGTCGTGGTTCCGGAAAGATGTATCACGCTTCCGTGGAACCAGCTGTGGGCCACGAAGCCGGAACATACTCCCACAGCTATGGCGATGAACATCATCAGGGCATCCGTAAGCCTGGTCATTCCGGCGAGATAATCCTCATTGGCAATATCCCTGAGGCCGTTTGTGAAGGCGACCCCGGGGGTAAGCAATATCATCGTGCCCACAACCATATTGCCGAGATTGGACCCGAAGCCGAGGCTGTAGAACAATATGCAGAGAAGGGTTCCGATGAAACCCGCCGCCACATTGGCGAGAGTCTTCGAAAGATAAGGCATGCCTATCCTTGCGACGAAGAAATTCAGGAAAAGCGCAGCTGCCAGGGAGGCTGCAGCATCAGCCAGACCGCCGCCGAAGATGATGCAGAATGCGGCGCATCCTATTCCTGCGGCCACGTATTGTTCCCAGAGAGGCTTGGATGGAAGATTCTTGATTTCCTCCAGCCTGGAGCATGCTTCCTCCAGGGAAAGGTCGTATGCCTGAATGTCACGGGAGAACTGATTGACAGCAGCCACTTTGTCGAGGCTGGCCCCCTTGATCGGGATGAACTGGGCGTTGGCATAGGAACGCCCTGTAGTGAATATTCCATTGCTGAGCACGAAGAAGTTCTCACCCTGCACTCCATAATGGGTAGCGATTCTTTCCATCGTATCCTCTACGCGGGAAATCTCCGCCCCATTCTGAAGCAGGATTCTGCCCGCTTCAGAGGCAAGTCTGAGAACTTCTTCGGACCTTATTTCGTCAACTGCATTTTCCATACCGCAAAGATATGGAAAAAATCAGACAAGTAGTTCTCCCGGGACCTTAGGCATCGCACCTTTCTGAGTACATACGAAAGCGGAGACTTTCACTGCCCTTTCGTGGGCTGCCTCCACACCCAGACCCTTCAGCAAACATGCAACGAAGGTTCCGGTGAACGAATCCCCAGCTCCAACTGTGTCGGCTACTTCAACAAGAGGCGTTGGCTGGAATGACACCTTGCCATCCTCGCAAAGTACGTATGAGCCTCTCGTTCCGCAGGTCAGAATGAGCATCTGGAGATCGTAACGCTGCATCATTCTCCTGCACTGGTCTTCGAAGTCGACAAGCTGGAGCGGACTTGAATCTGACGGCATTCTCACTTTTCCGAGCTCCAGGAGTTCGGAGAGGATGGAAATCTCGTCATCATTGAGTTTCAAGACATTGCATCTCTTGAGGGATTCCTCCACCACCTCCTTCGAATACCAGTGCTGCCTGAGGTTGATGTCGAAAACCTTCATTGTGCCAATAGGAGCCATGGTGTCGAGGAACTTGTGGATGGTCGCACGGGAAACTGCATTGCGCTGTGCGAGGGAGCCGAAGCATACTCCACGGGAATTCCTGGCAATCTCCTCGATCTCCGGAGTCCATGGGATGTTGTCATAAGCGACCCCCTGGCAGATATCGTACTGAGGGATGCCATTGCCTGAAAGGCTGACCTGCACCGTACCGGTCGGGAAATCCACAGTCTCAAGATGATACTTCAATCCGGTCGGCTCAAGCTCCTTCCTGATAAGTTCTGCGTTCTCGTCATTTCCCACGGCGGAAACAGCCAGGCCGTTAAGGCCGAAATTGCTGACGTGGTAGGCGAAATTCGCAGGAGCTCCGCCAAGTTTCTTTCCATCAGGGAGACAGTCGAACAATATCTCCCCGAGACCGACAATATAATCTTTCATTGTTCTGAGTTATTTAGTAATCCTGGATGTAAAATATACAAGGTATGCGGCTCCGACTGCCATCACGGCCACCGCTCCGGCTGTGCCGGCAAGGTCTGATGCGAATCCCATGAGGAGCGGGAACACGGTGCCTCCGAAAAGTCCCATTATCATAAGTCCGCTGACCTCATTCTGGCTATCAGGAACGTGGGTGAGAGCCTGCGAGAAGATAATCGGGAAAATATTCGAATTGCCATAGCCGATGAGAGCGATCATTGAATAGATTATGATCGGCGATTCAATGGAGCTGGTCGCCAGGAGTCCGACCATGGCTACGAGAATCAGCAAGGCGGAGATACCGAAGAAAATCTTAGGCCTCACGTGATTGAGGATATAAGAACCTGTAAAACAGCCGATTGTACGGAAAATGAAGTACAGGGACGTAGCGAAGGCAGCCTGGTCGAGGGTAAATTCGAGACGCTCCATAAGAAGTTTCGGAGCCGTCGTGTTGGTTCCGACATCGATTCCCACGTGACACATTATGCCGAGGAAACAGAGCAGGACGAAAGGATTGCCCAAAAGTTTCAGACATCCCAGTATGCCGGTGGCCTTGGAATCAGCCGGAGCCTCGGTGATTCTGGAATATCCGATAAGGAATGAAGCCAATATTGCGACAGCTGCATAAATCGGGAACAGAACTCTCCAGTCCAGGCCGGCAGTCGGTATTGCGGCAGTGGCACCCCACATCGCAATGTATGGAGCCATGAAGGAGGCAATTGCCTTGACGAACTGGCCGAATGTAAGTGTCGAAGCCAGCCTTTTCTCATCTACTACATTGGAAACCAACGGGTTCAAGGATGTCTGCATAATCGCATTTCCGATTCCGAGGAGCGAGAAGCTGACCAGCATGACAGGATAGGAAGATCCGAAAATCGGGATAATCAGCGATATTGCCGTAACTGCGATGGAAAGCAGCACGGTGTTCTTCCTTCCGATCCGGTTCATCAGCATTCCCGTAGGCACCGAGAAGATGAGGAACCAGAAGAATACCAATGAGGGGAGCATATTGGCCTGGGAATCAGCAAGTCCCAGATCCTTCTGCACATAGTTGCTTGCTATTCCCACCAGGTCCACGAAGCCCATGGTGAAGAATGCGAACATTACCGATAGAAAAGCAGTCTTATTTGTTTTCATAGTCTTGCATTATTAATACCTTGTTACAGAAACGGACGTGAGAGGGGATGACGGGAATACGAGGGACGTAAGGCATACCTCGCCATCATTGCCGAAAACTTCAACGCTGCAATTGTCAACGAAGATCCTCAATGACGTGAGTTTCCTGTGCACCGGAGCCGTAGCGATTTCATTGAACCTTTCGGAGAAATCAGTCAGGCCGCTCCTGCTGCGGTCGCAGCTGAGGGTCTTGCCCCTCTGGTCATAGGCGATCACGAATTCCTCACCCTCGGCATTGGACAATGTCACCTTGCATGAGCCATTGACCTTCAGCACTTTGTCGAGACCTGCGCCGTCATATTCAGGGGCAGGGCGGCTTCCGAGATAATACTTGCCTTCAACCTTATAGATGAATGGATCGCGGGCGATAGTGTTGGCACTGCGGAACTGGCGGGTAGGCACATTGTTGGCATAGTCCCAGTTCGACATCCAGGCTATCATCGTATGGCGTCCGTCCGGAGCTCCGGAGAAGGACACGGCGGCATAATGGTCCTTGCCGTAGTCCTGCCACAGTGCATTTCCGTCCAGATATCTGGCAGTGTCGTCAACCTTGAACTTGTATCCGTCGAAATCTCCGATGAAATACTGGGTTGCGGAACCGCCGGCGGGACCGCCCGGATTGATGTTGCAGAAAAGCACCCATTTCTCTTCATCCGAGCCCTCCACAGGGAGTTTGAACAGGTCCGGACATTCCCAGACACCGTCGTGGCAGCCGTATCCGAGTCCGAAACGGGACTCCTCCTTCCATTCAATCAGATTGTCGGAAGTGTAGATGCGCATTTCCTGACCGCAGGCGAGAATGAGATTCCATTTGCCTATCTCCTCGTTCCAGAACATGTTCGGATCCCTGAAATCCACAATGCCCGACGTAAGGATAGGATTGCCCTCGTACTTGATGAAGGTATTGCCCCCATCGAGGGAGTAGGCAAGGGACTGCGACTGGACCTCGCCTGCGCTCGTATAGATCGCGATGACGGCTCCGGCTCCGAAACCTGCCGTATTCTTCTCATCCACGACGCAGGAACCGCTGAAAATGAATCCCAATGCATCCGGTTTGATGGCATCCGGACGATATTCCCAATGAATGAGGTCGCGGCTCACCGAGTGGCCCCAGGAAAGATTGTTCCACATTGAACCGTATGGGCCGTACTGATAGTACAGATGCCATTCCCCGTCCTTCCAGAACATTCCGTTAGGATCGTTCATCCAGCCGTATGCTGGGGTATGATGGTACTCCGGACGGAATTTCTCCTTGTTCGAGCTGTCAAACGACTCCGCAAGATACATCTTTGACCAGCAGAGCTCGTTCTCGGCGTCGCGTACAGTGGAACGGTCCATTGAGGAGTGGGTAAGGAGTTTGATCTCCCTGCCCTTCCACTCGTCGAGAATCATCGGCACGTAATAATCCACCTTGTTGATAGCCAGTCTGATATGCAGATGGCGGACAAGATCGTTGTTGCAGATGACCTTCACGGAAGTCTCCCTCGCAGTCTCCTCGATCGGCAGCATGAGATACTCAGCCTGCCTGTCTGCAGAAATGTGAACGATGGTGTTGCTCCCTGCGAGATGCGAGATCTCGAGCGGCTGTGCTGAAAGCATATTTGCGCTGCACATAAGGATTGCGGACGCAATGGTCCAGAAAAACTTTTTCATGATATCAGAACTCTCCATATCCCGGATTTTGAACATAATTCTTTCCTGAGAACTTGTACTGGTTGTTGGTAATAGGCAGGTACTCGTCCTTTCCTGCAGTGAAGGATACTCCCTGATAATATACTCGGGTAGCCTTCTCCCTTTCAATGAACTTGTTCATCACGTCAGCCGCGATTCCCCAGCGTACAAGGTCGAAGAAACGCTCTCCCTCCATTGCGAATTCGAGACGGTTCTCGGTGCGCACTGCCTGTCTTGCATCATTCTGCGAGAGACTCTCAGGATAAAGGCCAATCTTGTAGTTGGCAGCATATCCGTCGAAATCAGGGCAGGTTCCGCCATTGCATTTGGAAGGATCGGTCCAGGCCTTCACGTATCTGGAGGATGCCGCACGGCTGCGGACCTGGTTGATCAGCTTCACGCCCTCGGCAATTTCACCGAGCTCAATGTGGGCCTCAGCCTCCCAGAGAAGGATATTGGCGTAGCGTATCATGTGCCAGTTCAATGCGCTGGCTCCCCAAGGCCATCCCGGATACATGTCAGGGGATTCAGGAGATACCACGAACCGCTTGCTGCAGTTGTATCCGTATGTTCCGCGGTCTCTCACCCACTGGGCAAGGCAAGGGGTCTCGCCGTAGGTCTTCCAGGTCACATTCGGACGTCCGATGACGAAGTCCAGACGAGGGTCCACATTATGGTCATAATTGGAAATGACTGAAGCATCTCCATTGATGGTGACTTTGGCAAAGTCCGGAAGGCTCTGGTAGCCGAACTCCGGAAGGCCGTCGGCATCAGTCTGATATGCATTGATCAGATCCTGAGAAGGGATGAAGAATCCGTCTCCGCCATAAGGGCCCTGCGGTGTATTGAGAAGATGGCTCCAGTTGATGCGGCCTGCACTTCCTGAACCGTCATTCATGGAATACTGGATATCCCAGATGCATTCCTTGCCATTGTCGTTTGCCACAAGGTCGAGGTCTTGGAAATCGTCGAAGAGATCGTACCTGCTTGAATTCCTTATTTCCTTGCAGAGGGAAACGACCTCCCTGAGGGACGGCTCGTCGATCTTCACTACCGCATGAGTCTCAGGATTCTGCTCATAGGCCCTGTACAGGAGGACCTTGGCGAGATAGGCCTTTGCCATATAGACATTGACGCGTCCAACTTCCGGCTGAGTCTCAGGCAGATATTCAATCGCAGCCCTGATCTCGTCTGCAATCAGGTCGAGAAGCTCCTCGCGGGAATATACATTGTTCGGGGTAGTCGCGACAGTACGGTCGTCCATCTTCTCGTCAAACCATGGAATAAGGTTGAACATTCTCTGGAGCTCGAAGAAATAATGTGCCCTGAGGACTTTCATCTCGGCAATCCTGCACTCGCGGAGCGGAACCTGCTCCACTGTGCAGCTGTTCAGTACCCTGAGTGCGGAATTGCATCTCTGGATGCTCACGCAGAGGTGATACCATTTGGAGTCGGAAACCGGGTCTGTGGCATCAAGAGTGAATGTCTCAAGCCTGTGGGTCTCCCAGCCGTCTCCTGTTCCGCCGCCTCCCTTGTAGGCGTCATCGGCGCGTACCGAGCCTGTACTCCAATGCGTTACCGGATACCAACACACGCTCCAATCCTGAGGATTAGGTCCCATAAGAGCGGCATAGGATGCCGTGCAGAGCTGGTCGGAACCTTCCGGAGTCATCAGCAATTCCTCGCTGACCGTTCCCTGAGGCGGATTGTCAAGGAAAGACGATTCATTGCAGGATGCAAATATCATAGCGGCAAATGCCGTAAGAATTATATGTCTTGTTTTCATAATTTCAAATGTTCAAGAAGGATTAAAGACCAACGCTGAGACCGAATGTGAATGTCCTCGGGATAGGATATGGGAATCCGAGGCCTTCAGGGTCAGAACCTCTTCA
>SFPH01000053.1 GCA_004552115.1 Bacteroidales bacterium | reverse complement strand
CTCGTTGAGCTTTGCCGTGATTTCGCATACGTCTCCGGGTCTTACAGGATTCTTGAAACGAACCTTGTCGATTCCCGCATAGAGGGTGAGGTTGCCGGGAATGTCGTCCTTCACCATTATGGCGCAGCTCTGTGCCATGATTTCGCACTGGATTACTCCAGGCACTATAGGGTTGCCGGGAAAATGTCCTCTGGTGAAGAATTCATCTTCCTTGATGGTGTATCTGCAGTGGGCAACACCATTCTCATCGATCTCGGCCTCGTCGACAAGGAGCATCGGCTCCCTGTGAGGCAGAAACTGTTTAATGTCTTCCTTGTTCATTGTATGCAGGTTTTAGTTGTCTTTTTCGGAATTACCGGTTATTCCGTATATTTCCTGAATGCCACGCAGGCATCGTGTCCGCCGAAGCCGAGGGAGTCTGAGATTCCGATGGTGAGGTCGGCCTTCACGGCCTTGTTAGGTGTGTAGTCGAGATCGCATTCCGGATCAGGAGTGTCAAGGTTGATGGTCGGAGGAACGATTCCGTTCCTGAGCGCAAGGATGGTGGCGATGGCCTCGGCTGCGCCGGCTGCTCCGAGCATATGGCCTGTCATTGACTTGATGGAGTCGATGTGTGCCTTGTATGCGTAGTCACCGAGAGCGAGCTTGTATGCCATTGTCTCGGCGGCATCATTGAGCTTGGTTCCTGTTCCGTGCGCATTGATGTAGAGAACATCCTTCTCCTTGTCGAATCCGGCCTCGGTGAGGGCGAGTTCGATGCACTTTGCCTGGGTGGTTCCGTCCGGCCTCGGGGCTGTGGAGTGGTTTCGCCGTAAATCTTTGCTCCGCGGGCCTTTGCGTGCTCATATTCCTCGAGGACAATCATTCCGGCTCCGTCTCCCATCACGAATCCGCCCCTGTTGGCATTGAAAGGCAGAGATGCGTACTTAGGGTTCTCGGCGCGGGAAAGAGCCTTGGCATTGGCGAAGCCTGCAAGTCCGAGAGGAATCGTGGCATTCTCGGCACCACCTGCAATGATGGCATCGGCATAGCCGTGCTTGATGGCCCTGTAGGCCTCTCCGATATTGTTTGTCGATGTCGCACAGGCGGTAACCACGTCGATTGTCGGGCCATTGGCGTGATGCTTGATGGCGATGTGGCCTGCGGCGATGTTGGAAATCATCGTCGGGATGAAGAGAGGCGATACCCATTTGCCTGAAGGGTCCTCGATCATCTTGGCGGTTTCCCTGTACTGGATTTCGAATCCGCCGATGCCGGAGCCTACATAGACGCCGAGCCTGAACGGGTCGATGTTGCTGTCCTCACCTTCAGTCTTGAGACCGGCCTGCTGCATTGCCTGATAGGCGGCGGCCACGCCGTACTGGGTGAAGAGGTCCTGCTTCCTGGTGAAAGGCTTGTCCATGCCGTAATCCTCCGGCTTGAAGTCCTTTACCTTGCCGGCAATTTTCACGGGCAGATCCTCTGTAGGGAAGTTTGTAATGAAATCGATGCCGCAGACACCGTTCACAAGATTGTTCCAGTAAGTTTCGATATCATTTCCGATAGGGGAGATGATACCCATTCCGGTTACTACTACTCTTTTTGCCATAAGTTTTATCAGTTATCATTAAAAAGGCGCGGAGGGACGTCACCGCTCCTTGCGCCATTGTGCCTATGCCAGAAGCGACGGAGCGTTTCTGAGAAGTTTCTCGGCACCTTCCATTATGTCTTTTACAATAGCTTCGGCGCTCTCAGTCTTCTTGATCATGCCGGCTACCTCGCCTGCGAGATAGCTTCCCATATTGTCTCCGTCGAATACAGCTTTGCGGAGAGAGCCCTTTCCGAACTCGAGCACTTCCTCCTTTGAGACTGCAGGGTCGTATTCCATCTTGAAGAATTTCTTGGAGAACGGGTTCTTGAGGCAGCGAACTGCATCTCCGAAGGATTTTCCGGTCACCATGGTGCTGACATCGGAAGCCTTGATGAGTTTCTCCTTGTAGTTCGGGTGAACGAGACATTCGTCAGCCACGAGGAAACGGGTGCCGACCTGCACTCCCACTGCTCCCATCATGAAGGCAGCGGCAGCTCCTCTTCCATCGAAGATTCCACCGGCTGCGAGGACAGGAATGTCGAGTGCGTCAATGACCTGAGGCACGAGGGCCATGGTGTGGTTGTCGCCAACGTGTCCACCGGACTCGGCGCCTTCTGCAACAACGGCTGTCGCCCCGAGTTCCTGCATTTTCAATGCGTATGCTACTGAGGCCACTACAGGAATAACCTTGATCCCGGCAGCCTTCCACTTCTCCATATATGCTGAAGGTGATCCTGCACCGGTGGTGAGAATCTTCACACCTTCCTCAATTACCATGTCAGCGACCTCGGCTGCGTTAGGGGCGGCAAGCATGATGTTCACTCCGAACGGCTTGTCGGTGAGCTCGCGGCATTTGCGTATTTCCTGCCTTACGGCTTCTGTACCGTAGTTGATTGATGAAATAAGGCCGAGACCGCCTGCGTTGGATACCGCAGCGGCCAGTCTGGCATCTGCAATCCAGGCCATACCGCCCTGAAACAGAGGGTATTTGATGCCGAGGATGTCGCAAATTGGACTTTTAATCATAATATTCGGGTTTTAATACAGTTGCAAAGTTAATAAAAATTTGATTACCATTCGAGTACGGCGGCAGCGGACAGGAGACCGGCTCCGAATGCGCTGAACACCAGTATGTCACCCGGCTTGAACATGCCCTTCCTGTTGCATTCGTCCAGAAGGATGGCACAGGATGCGGAAGACGAGTTTCCGTGGTCCTGGATGTTTACCGGGAACTTTTCGTCCGGCTCGTCAAGATATTTCTTGATGGCGTCGATTATGCGAAGATTTGCCTGATGTACCATATAGAATCTTACATCCGACTTGCTCATCCCGATTTCCTTCAGGAGTGCCTCTACCTCGGTGGTGGATGCTCCTACGGCGAATTTGAACACTTCCTTGCCCCTCATCTGGAGCGGAACGTCCTCTTCCTGTTTCGTTATATAGGGGGTCGGCATCAATGTCCTCTTCTGCCAGATTTTTGAGGAATCCGGCTGGGAATGGAGTCTGATGCCCTTGAGATTGTCACCTTCAGTGAAAACTGCTGCTCCGGCTCCGTCCCCGAAGAGCACGCAGGTGGACCTGTCAGCCCAGTCTGTCATTCTGGTGGGTTCCTCTGCGCTGACTATGAGCACGTTCTTCACCTTGCCGGCGAGGAAGTGCGTCTCGGCGATATCCATTGCATACAGGAAGCCCGGGCAGGCGCAGTTGATGTCGATGCACGGGCAGGTGAGGCCGATCTTTTCGGCGATGACGCAGCTCAGGCTCGGGGTGATGTACTCGTTGACAACGTTTGAGCAGATGAAGTAGTCGATATCCTCAGGTTTCAGGCCGGCCATGTCCAATGCGTTGAGGCAGGCCCTGGCCCCGAGGTCCTCCACATTTTCGTCAGTGATTACGTGCCGGCTTCTTATGCCGGTCCTGGGGACAATCCACTCATCAGAAGTGTCCAAGAACTCGGAAAGCATCGCATTTGTAACGACTTTCTCCGGTATAGCGCTTCCTGTTCCTATCAGTCTCATTTATATTTTCGTCGTTTTTTTTGTTAATTTTGTCGCAAATATACCGCTTATTACTATAATTTTAAAATTTATGTGGCGAATAGAACCTTTTTCAGCATTAATTTGGCGAGTTGGGCAGATTAGTGGCGAATTCGCAATCTGAACCTGCCGGCATTTGTCGGGATGTGACGAAAAAATACTATATTTGCATAGTTAAAGAAAAGGAAAATGTCAGACAGATTCAAGATACCGGATTATTTCAGGCAGAAATATCAGCTGATAGCCACCGTCACCTTCACGGCTTTCTTTTCCTTGGTATTCATGCTCGTGAGCATACCGTTCTCCCACAATGTGTGGTTCGAGCTTGGACCTTCCACGGCTTTCATGTACACCGCTATCTTCTTTGCGATAGGGCTCCTCATCATCATCCTGAGCAAGAGGATGATGTACGCCACCAGGTCCCTGGAAATGAGCTATCTGCAATATGTCCTCTGGGATCTGGCAGAGGTAGTCGTGATATGCATGCTTTATACCGTTTTCTCTCTGAAGGGAGACGATTACGGCATAATAACTCTTGAGAACAATTCGGTGTCAAGGATTTTCCTGAATGCATTCGTATATTGCTTCATTTCCCTGATCATACCTTATATCATAGCGGGGATGTATTTCGCCATCATTGACAAGAACAATACCATCCGCCTGATGAACTATGCCAATGTGGTGTCTGACGAGCCTGTCATGCCGGCCGACGAGCAGAAAATCACATTGTTCGACAACAGCGGGGTGCTCAAGCTTTCTCTCCGCCTTTCCAGTCTCTACTACATCGAGTCGGATGACAACTATATAATGGTGTGGTACACCGACAGCAAGGGAGAACTCAAGAAATATATGCTGAGATGCCGTCTGAAGACGGTGGAGGAGAGTTTCAAGGGGAGCAGCCTTGTAAGATGTCACAGGAAATACATTGTCAATATGGACAAGGTGAAGGTTCTCAGGAAGGAGAAGGACGGATATGAGATGGATCTCGACAATGACCTCATCCCGCCGATTTCCATCACCAGGACATATGCCGAGAATGTTCTGGGCATCCTTGACAAGAGAGAGAAGAGGGAAAATTGATTATTTCCTTCTTCTCTTGTTTTTACGGGATTCGCGGAGTCTGTAGGTGCTCTCGACCAGGAGCTCGTCCGCAAGTATTCCCCTGATGGCCAATGCGTTCAGAATGACTGATATGGTAGGGAACACCATTGAAATCTTATATACGAGAGGGTTCCCCATATTGGAGAAGAAATCCACGGCGAGCCATATCTGGAATGCAATGGTGATGATGGAGGAGAGCAATGCCGTCCTCATCTGGAATATCCTGTGCCTGTATGTCGTGAGCGCAAGGATGTTCAATGCGAGAATGAGGATGGAAAGGATTGCGTAAGGTATGTATGTGAAATACTTGAATCTCTCGGGCTCAATGCCTTCCGGAGCCGGAAGCGTTGCCTTGACGCCGAAAACCATCACAGCAATCAGGATTGTTGAGATTGCGAGGTATAATGTCTGTACTCTCTGCCACATAATGTTTTTTGTTTTGGGAGTGCAAAAATAGGAAATTAACCATTAAAAAACTAACTTTGACGGATGCGGGACATATTTTGTCCGAAAGTTTCTGCTATGGAAAAGGAAAGAAATGTTGACAGACTTGCGAGATATCTGATTTATGCGGCCTCCTTGACCGTTGTCCTGGCATTGTGCTGGTATCTGAGAAATGTGCTTGTATATGTCATCCTGGCGGCGGTCGTGTCTTTGCTCTGCAAACCCGTGATGACCTTTCTGGGACGGTTGAGAATAAGGAAGAAACCTCTTCCGGCGGCATTCTGCGCCGTCTGCTCGCTGCTGATTGTGATGCCGGTCTTCCTGTTCATCGTCACCCAGATCATACCTGTGGCTTCGAACATAGTCAGGAACATATTTGACAACCTTGCCAAGTCGGACTATTCTCTTCCCGTAGATTCCTTCAAGATTTTCGTGGCCGACATAAATTCCTGGATGATTGAACATTTCAGCAATCTGGGGCCTGATTTCCGAATCGAGGCCGTGGTGGGCAAGTTTCTTGCCAAGATGCTTAATACGTCTTCGATCTCGTCGGCCGTGGAGCACGTGGCCTCATTTCTGGTTTCCATCGGGGTGGGACTTTTCTCTGTCGTCTTCATATCCTTCTTCTTCATCAAGGACTCGTCCCTTTTCGGCAGGATCGTATCGGCCTTTGTGCCTGATGACATGGAGAGCCGCGTCATAGAGGCAATTTCCGACATAGAGTATCTCCTCTCAAGATATTTCACCGGCCTGCTGATAGAGGTCCTCGGTGTTGCCCTCCTTAATCTGCTGGGTCTCTGGTCCTTGACCGGCATAGGTTTCTCCTCCGCTGTCGGCATCGCTTTCATTACCGGCATGTTGAACGTCATACCTTATGTGGGACCACTTGTGGGAGGTGTCATCGGAACCATTCTCGCAGTTATCCTCAAGTTCAGCGCCGGCGCAGCCTCAACCAGCTTCTGGGGCTTCATCCTTGTCACAGTCCTGGTCTTTGTCGTGACTCAGCTGATCGACAATTTCCTTTATCAGCCTCTGATTTATTCGGCCAGCATCAAGGCCAGCCCTCTTGAAATATTCATAGTCCTGCTTGTCGCAGGAAACTCTGCCGGCATTCTCGGTATGCTTGTGGCCATACCTGCCTATACTGTGGTCAGGGTAGTGGCCTCAAGATTCTTCATCAGGTACAAGCCTGTCAGAAAGCTTCTCCAGAAAGAGCAATAATCCAAATCCGTTCATATATGATTTTCGCCTTTGCCCTGGCGGCAGTGCTGTTTATCGCCATTCCTACGGGGGCGGCAAAGCTGTTTCATGTGATTACGGAGGACCCGGTGTTCCTGAATCTGATGGAAGGTTTTTTGCGGCTGTTTATTTTTATGGCATATATTTTTGCTATTTCCCGCATGAAGGATATTCAGAGGGTGTTCCAGTATCACGGGGCGGAGCATAAGACCATCGCCTGCTTTGAGGCCGGGGAGGCATTGACCGTGGAGAATGTGGCAAGGCATACCAGGCTTCATAAAAGGTGCGGCACTTCCTTTTTGCTGATTGTCATGCTGGTGAGCATTTTTGTCTTTGCCTTTTTGGGCTGGCCGGACCTGGCGGAGAGGATTGCCAGCAGGATTATCCTCCTGCCGGTGGTGGCAGGGATTTCCTACGAGATAATCCGCTTTTCAGCCAATTCGGATAACTGCCTGCTGGGCTGGGCGGTGAAGCCGGGGCTGTGGCTGCAGAAGCTGACCACAAGGGAGCCGGAGCCGGAGATGATTGAGGTGGCTATCGAGTCTGCCAAGGCGGTGCTGCCGGAGGACAAAATACCGGCTGGGACGGGCTCTTACAGATAGCAGCCCTAGATGATATTTGTGTGATTGTTTTGAGCAGTATTTTTGCGCAGGAGATTGTGATTTCATCAGCCGGATAGCTGGTGGGCAAGGGGAACAGATATGAACATGATTGATAAATTGCAGGCTGTGGAGGACAAGTTCCTGGAGCTGGAATCTTTGATAAGCGACCCCTCCGTGCTGGCGGATATGCCAAGGTGGCAGAGGTTCAACAGGGAGCATGCCGGGCTGGAGCCTATTGTAGCGGCTTATCGGGAATATAAGGCGGTATGCCATGCCATTGAGGATAGCAAGGCAATGCTGGATGAGGGCATTGAGGAGGATGATTTCCTGTCTGCTGAGATCGAGGTGGTTCCGGCAGGAAAGGCCAGAGACTGCG
>SFPH01000052.1 GCA_004552115.1 Bacteroidales bacterium | reverse complement strand
TTGACGGTAATGCACAGAAGGTCTCCGGTGCCGGCTGTCCTCCGATGGGATGCCAAACCACCGTATAAAGGCCATCCTGTTTCTGAGGAAGCACTCTGGAACCTGCTGCCTGACTTCCGTTGCCCTTCTTCGTCACCGGATCCGCCTCCACATGGATGGTCAAATCCTCACCGGAAGCGAAGACCTCCGCAAGTTTCTCCTGATATGCCTTTACATATTCATCTGCAAGCAGTGAGATCACACGCTGTGCTCCACCTCGTCCAAGACCGCCGGTTACAAAAAGAATCTTCTTCATTGTCTTCACCCTTATCTTATCACTCTGCCCCCAATCTCTTGAGCTTGATGCCGGGGTATTTCTTCATGTAGTCTCTTACGGTGTCGGCCAGTAATGGACAGAATGTGTAAGTGGCACCTACGTTTAATGTGCCGATTTTGAGTTGGCGCACGTCATTCATCCGCTCGGTGCTTGTATCCACGTCTTTCAGGACTTGTTTGGCGTATGGCAGATACTGCTCCCCGTAGTCGCTCATGGACACATGCCTTGAGTCTCGGACAAGCAGTTCCACACCAAGTTCCTCTTCCAACTGTTTGATCTGTTGCGAAAGAGTGCTTTGGGAAATGAACAAGGCCTTGGATGCTTCGGAGAAACTGCGAAGCTCGGCGACTTTGACGAAATAGCGTAGTTGTCTGAATTCCATTACTTCGTTACCTTAAAAGAAAAATTCTGAAACAGCAGTATTGGCAGCATCACACCGACCACCATTGCGATGATGGTTACCATACAGGTCATCCAATTGAACCTCAGCAGGTACAGGTAGTGCATGAATGTTGGCTCTGAGAATGATCCCAGACAATGCAGTAAGGATTGTATCGTACGGTAGGCGTACATCCCCGGAACCATTGGAAGTAGGGCCGGAAAAGAGATACACTCTGCCGGCGTCTTGATTATCTTAGCTGCCGGCAATGCCAGAAAACCAATGACAAGAGCGCCCAACATGCTGCCGACGGTCAATTGAAAGCCATAAATATTCATCAATACATAGCGGGTCATATGTCCTGCAGCGGCAATTGAAGCGCACAAAGGAAACACCCTCGGTGACGGATTGCTGATGCTTGAGAAGCCTATCGCCGCTATAGCAGCAAATATACCGTCTTTTATGATAAGAAAGATAAGTTCCATTATAAAAATTGAATATTCATCAACCCGAAAGCAATGCAGAGTCCGAGAGACAGGCAGACCGTAATCATCACAGCGTGCAGGAACCGGCTGATGCAGCAGATGTAATGGCCGTAGAGAAGATCGCATACAGCATTGCAGAACGGTATCCCCGGTACGAAGTAGAGGACACTGGTAGCGAGGGCGATCTCTGGAGTTTCCCCCCAACCGAACACGAAGCCCAGACAGGCTACCACAGCGGAAAGACATGAGGACAGAATGATGACTATCCTGTAGTCAAGCCCTTTGGCGGGAAGTTTTTGCTTGAGGAAAAACCCATCGATAGTGGCGATGAAAACTATGAGCATCGAGATCAAATCTCCTCCGAAAAGCTCGCAAAATGAGGCGTTTGCCAACCCCACAAGTATTAATACCAGCCATGGGTTCAACCTTTTCTTCTCAAGAATGCTCTTGAAAAGTTCTGTCGCCTGAGCCTCGTCAAGTCCTTCTTCCACAATTTTCCAACTAAGCCCGCTGAGATCGGATACGGTGTTGAAATTGATTCTGTCAGCAGGAATCTTGCCGGTAATGGTATATGATTTTTCTTCCTTTTTGTCCCATAGGTTCAGAACTATGCAGGTCGGAAGTACGGAGAAGTCTGCCTTGGTGTCCCATTGTTCAGCGATTCTGCCGAGGTTTTTCTCAATCCGTATCGTTGTCGCTCCGCTGGCGTAGAGTTCAGTTGTATAGTCCCTCAGAAAAATGCTTTTGTGCTTCAGTTCGTTATGCAGTGTGATTTCCTGAGTCTCCATATTTCCTTATCTCTCTGTTTCTTTTGTGTGAGTGTCAGCGCTGTCTGTCTGCGCGTCCTGACTCTTGTCCTCGAATAAGCCGTAGAAAGGAACGCCGTCGCGATCAATACCGTCCTTGCCGCCGTTCCATGAAATCGGCTTTACGATAGTGTTGGAGCAGGTAAAGAATTTATGTTTCGTGTTGAATGTCTTCAATTTCTCATGGAAAAAAGAAAAAACAAGGATAACCGCGCTTGCAATCGCGCAAACGATAACAAGAGATCCTGAATAGGCGCTCATAGCAGCCGTAGAAATTTCAAGTAGTGCCATAATCTTATATTTATTTTCTATTTTCGCCGCAAATTTATGGCTCCGTTTCTGAACGTGAATGGGTTTTTGTCTCTTTGTTTCGATAGCAGCTATCTATAATTCGAAATATGCTACTTTTATTGCAACTGCCGAATTTTAGCAATTTTTGTGTATATATTTGCCGCACTAAAGGATTCGATATGGCAAATTATTATTTTGACCGGTACGTCTGGCTTATTGAGCTTATCAATCGCCACGGCTACATCAAATATGAAGATATCAGCAGAGCGTGGGCGTTCAGCCCATTGAATAGTGCGGGCAGTGCCAGCATTCAGCAGAGCGAATTACCTCCAAGGACCTTCGTAAACGCCTTCTAATTTTTGGATTATCACTCATTAGATGAAACCGTTTTCATCTAATTTATGTAAGTATATGAATATAATCAACTTACAATGGTTTTACCAACCGTTTTTGTCAATTATATCAGGAAAACCATGGCCGCCCGTGGCCTTGTGAACGGGAGGGGCCTACGAAGTGGGAGGGATTTAGTTTTCCATTGTTATCCTCCTGAACTTCCCTCTCCCCTCAAAAAAAAAGAGACCGACCCTTTTGGGTCGGCCTCTTTCCGTGGTGCCACCGAGAATCGAACTAGGGACACAAGGATTTTCAGTCCTTTGCTCTACCAACTGAGCTATGGCACCATTCCTTTCGTTTGGGATTACAAAGATAGGCAATATTTCTTACAATGCAAACTTTTTCGACATTATTTTTAGAAAATTTGCCATTTTCTCTATTTCTTCGGGATTTTCAGCTTCATTCCGGGACGGATATCCGTTCCGATTCCATTGAACTTCATGATATCATCTGCACTGACGCCCGGATAGTCCTGCGAGATTCTGTAGAGCGAATCTCCGGACTTCACGACATAGACCGTGTATGTTCCCTCGGCTGCAGAGTCTGCCGGTGGCGGCGTTGCGGCACTGCCCTTCGAAGATGCCCGGGTCGCGCCGTCTGAAGAAGCGGATCCCTTCGAGGAAGAAGCAGCCGAGCTCTTCGAGGATGCTCCGGACGACTGTGCCACAGGCCCGTTGAACTTCCCGTAAATGTAGAGCACCTGACCTACCCGCAGATTGGTATTGCGCAGATGATTCCACTCCATAATCTGCTTGACGGTGACATGATACCTGGAAGCGATCCTGCCGAGATAATCACCGCTCTTGACCTTGTAGGCTATCCTCTGGGAAGAGGCGCTGCCGGAAACCGCAATGTTCTGCAACGTGGCAGGGCTGAAATACTCCTTGGCATTGTAGGCATACACAGAGTCTTCATTCTCAATGAATTTCGACGTATACTGATAAGGCAGCCTAAGGACATATTCCTCTTTCGCCGTACCAGGCACGATATCGTGAACATACTGCGGATTCAGTTTCTTCAGCATTTCCACCGACACTCCCGTAAGCGCGCTGACCTGCTGGAAATGCAGCATCCTGCGGATGTGGAATGTATCCACCTGTACAGGCATCGAGTCTGTTTCAGGGACAAGGCCATGCTCCCTGTAATATGTGAACGCATACATAGCCCCGACAAATGCAGGCACATAGCCCCTCGTCTCACGCGGAAGATAATTGTAAACAGGCCAGAACTCCCTCGAGCCTGAGCGCCTCATAGCCTTGTTGACATTGCCGGAACCGCAATTGTAAGAGGAGATGGCCAGATTCCAGTCTCCGAAAATCCTGTATGCGTCCCTCATGTAGCGGGCGGCAGCATCAGCGGACTTCACCGGGTCCAGCCTCTCGTCCACGAACGAGTTGATGGTCAGCCCGTACATCTTCGCCGTATTGTACATGAACTGCCACATTCCCTTCGCCCCTGCCCTTGAAACAGCCACAGGATTGAAGGCCGACTCGATGACAGCCATATACTTGAGTTCCTTCGGAAGACCGTACCTGTCGAAAATCTCCTCGAAAATAGGGAAATAGTACTGTGACAAGGCCAGCATGGAGCTCATCTTTGTCGGCATCTTCTCAGAATAGAGAATGATGTAATTCCTTACGGTCTCGTTGAACGGCAGAGTGATGAAGGAATTCATATCCGCAAGCCTCTGAAGATACTCCTTGTCAGTGACACTGGACCTGAAATGCACGGAATCCATATTGAAAGAGACAGTGTCGCCTTTCAGCATGCTTTTATGGACATACCACAGGCTCAGAAGGCTGTCCGTGACATCCAGAGTATAATCCTCAGGAAGCAGGCCCTCTATGGCGAGCCCACCTTCATCGGCTTGCTCCGGTATATGGTGCACTGCCTTGCTGCGGACATTCTCAAGTTCTGAAATCAGGGAGTCCAGCACCTCCCTCATCCTGGCATTCTCCCTGGCCAGCTCTTTCCTGGATTTGGGTTTCTCCCTGTCCGCAGCCGATGCGGGAACAGTAGTGAACGTCAAAGAAAATGCGGCCAGCGCCGCAACTGAATATTTGATGAAGTGTCTCATAATCTTTAAATCAACTCAATCCGGGATGTCAGAACCTAAGTCCGAGACTAAGCCCCAGGGCCTCGTTTCCGTAGCCTGAACGCATTCCGGAGCTTCCGTGAGAAGAGGCGTAATAATTGTCAGGTGCGATGACGGCCGGAGCCACCGAGACGGACAAGTCGTCGGAAAGCTCGAAATCATGCATGAAGGCAAACACATTCGCATCGATTATCTGGAGCAGGTAGAATCCCACCAGCGCCACCACGGAATAATCCCTGTAACGCCTGTAAACATCCCTGTAATACTTGGCGGTAGAAGCTGACACCGGTCCGTCATAAGTCGTGTTGACGGCCGTTGCCTCATTATGTATTCTCTTGTATCTCAAATAGTTGGTGTTGTTTGTCACCAGGAAGTGGACTGAGCCGGCAAGGGCCGTATAGTAAATCGGAATCTTCCAGTATTCCCCGTTGTAGGCCTGGCCCAGTCCGGGCAGGAGGGCGGAATACAGGGCAGCTTTGCCAGGCTGAGGATATGTACCCTTGTTGTAATTGGCAACTCCGTCAAGCAGCGAACCCCAGTAAACAAGACCGGTACCGATGAAGCACAGATTGCTCGCCGTGCGGAACTTCTTGTCCCCGTCCACATTGTACCTGTGTCTGTAATAAATTCCAAGCCCGGCGGTTCCGGCCATTCCTCCATAAATTATTGGCAGTTTCCAATACTGCCTGTTGTAAATCTGCTGACCGCCTATAAAGACGGTTGATCCTGCAAAGAGCACTCCCTGCCTGGCCTCCCTCTTGTGGGACAGGCCGCCGAAATATTCCTTGAAGGAGAATGCCGTGTCTGTGGAATCCCTTCCCGTAGTGTCTCCGGGCTCATTGTAGTTCTGCTGGAACGCCTCTTCCCTGAACTGGGCGGAAGCCCGCTCCGGGAAAAGGAGCAATGCAGGCAGAATGGCTGCAAGGATATAAAAAAACCGTCCCTGCATCCACATCAGATATTTGAATCCTCCAGTGCCTTGAGGAAGCGCTTCATCTCGTCATCGGAATCAAACCGGATAGTCATCGTGCCCTTGCCGGAACTTGTGCGCTTGAGGCTGATTTCCTTGTCAAAGAATTTCCCGATGCGCTCCAGGACCCTTCCATACTCGTCCGGAAGCGGTTCTGCGACAACCGGTGTCTTCTGTCCCGCAGCCAGCAACTCCTTCAGCCTGGCTTCGAGCTGGCGGACTGAAAGCCCGTTCTTCACCACAAGGTCGCAGAGCTTTTCCTGAGCCGAAGCATCTTCCACTCCAAGCAGGACCTTGGCGTGTCCCACGCTGAGAAGGCCCACCTTGAGATCATGCTGAACCTTTGCAGGAAGCTTGAGAAGGCGAAGATAATTGGTGACGGAAGCACGCTTCTTTCCTACCCTGTCGGCCATCTGCTCCTGTGTGAGATTGCATTCCTCGATCAGTCTCTGATAGCTGAGGGCCACCTCAATCGGGTCCAGATTCTCCCTCTGGATATTCTCCACGATGGCCATCTCGAGCATTCCCTGCTCGCTGGCATCCCTGATATAGGCCGGAATCATGTCCATGCCGGCCAGACGACAGGCTCTGAAACGCCTCTCGCCGCTTATTATCTGATATCTGTCAGCCGACTTCTTCCTGACCGTGATCGGCTGGATGAGGCCGAACGAACTGATGGAGGCCGCAAGTTCCTGCAGAGCCTCCTGGTCGAATGACAATCTCGGCTGATACGGATTCGGCTCTATCATATCCACCGGAATCCTCAATATGTCAGCCGTATCCTGAGGGTCTTTCGCCCCCACGACTTCCTTGTTTACATAATGCACAGGCCTGCGAAGCTGCTCAAGTCCAGCAGAATCCCCTAACAATGCGCCCAGGCCCTTGCCTAATCCCCTCGTCGGTTTGCTCATGATCTTTCAAAAATTTGCCTACTGTTTGTTCTTTTCAAGCACTTCCTTCGCAAGATTCAGATAATTGGAAGTACCGTTGCTCATCACGTCATAAAGAATTATCGGCTTGCCGTGCGACGGTGCCTCGCTGAGCCTGATGTTCCTCTGTATTATGGTATTGAAGACCATATCCTTGAAATGTTCCCGCAACTGGTTGAGAACCTGCGTATGCACCTTTGTCCTGCCGTCGAACATGGTGACCACGAAGCCCTCTATGGTGAGGTCCGGATTCACCCCGTTCTGGACGAGCCTGATGGTCTGCAGCAGCTTTCCGAGACCTTCAAGGGCGAAGAATTCAGGCTGGACCGGAATCATTACCGAATCCGCTGCCGTAAGGGAATTCACAGTGATGAGTCCCAGCGACGGCGAGCAGTCTATGATTATGTAGTCGTACTCGTCCTTCACCGGAGCAATCGCCTTCTTCAGAATCGACTCCCTATCCTCCGAATCGAGCATTTCAATCTCGACCGCAACCATATTGATATGGGAAGGAACCATGTGCAGATTGGATATCTCAGTCTGTATCAATGCGTCGTGAATATCCAGATCTCCGATCATCACCTCGTACAGAGTCCTCTTTTCGTCATTTTCAGGCGAAAAGTTCAGTCCGGAAGTGGTATTGGCCTGAGGATCGGCGTCAATGATGAGCACCTTCTTCTCAAGCGCAGCTAAAGACGCAGCCAGGTTGATGGCCGTAGTGGTCTTTCCCACTCCGCCTTTCTGATTGGCAATGGCGATGACTTTTCCCATATCGATAAATTGTTTTGTACGAATTACAAATTTATAAAAAAATCCCGTGAATACTGAGGGTTCTTCAAAAAAACCTCAAGTCACTGCAGCAAAAATCATACTGGATCCACATCCAGTGACAGTTGCGCCGAGCAGGAATTTTCCTTTCCGTACGCTTCCACGATATCCGCAAGCCTGCTCTTATTGGACTTCAGGGCAGGATTCTTCATTATTGACACCCGAATCTGCCTGATATAGAGATCGGAAACCCTGTCAACCCCCGGAGCATAAGGTCCGATGACAGCGACCTGGTCTTCCTTGCTGCGGGCCAATCCCCTGATACCGAATGCATTGCGTATGGCAGCGGCGAGTCCGGACGCGAGGGCAGCCGCAGAGCCCTCATCCCTGTCCCTGACACTGACAGCCACAATCCGGGAGAATGGAGGATAGCCGAATGCATATCTTTCAGACAATATGGCGTCCGAAAGCGAATCGTCCTGATGGTCCGACGAGATATATTTATATACAGGATGGTCCGGGGTCGCGGTCTGTATGAGGAACAAGCCTTTCTGGCCACGTCTCCCTCCCCTTCCGCGGAATTGTTCCAGAAGCTGCCAGGCCTTCTCGTCCGCCCGGAAATCCTGGAACCCCAGAAGCGAATCGGCCTGAAGCACAGCCACGAGCGACAGGCGGGCGAAATCAAAGCCCTTGGCAACTATCTGCGTGCCCACAAGTATGTCAATGCGGCCCTGTGAGAAATCCCTGACCACCTCATCCCCGCCCGGGCCCAGATCCCCGTCAAGTCTGGCGACCCTGGCCTGGGGGAAGAGTTCCGCCACTTCCTCCTCCACCCTCTGCGTGCCGACGCCCAGTGGCTCGAAATGCCCTCCGCAGGCATTGCAGACAGCATTGAACGGCTCGCTCCACCCGCAATAACGACATCTCAGCCGACCCTCATCCTTATGCCAGCTCAGGGAGACATCGCAATGCGGACATCTCGGTATCCTCCCGCATTTAGAGCATTGCACAGCCGGCGAATAGGACTTCCTGGATCTCAGGAGGAGTATCTGCCCTCCGCTGCCGAGAGCTTCCTTCATCCTGTCAATGAGCCTGTACGAGAAGCTCCCCCTCATTCCCCTCTTGCGGCGCTCCTCCGAAGTGTTCACGATTTCCACCTCCGTCCTGTCCTCCCCGAAATAACGCTCCTGAAGCAGGACCTTCCCCAGCCTTCCCGTCCGGCAGTTGTACAATGATTCCAACGAAGGAGTCGCTGTGCCCATCACGAGAGATGCCCCGTGAATCCTTGCCAGCATCATTGCCGTATCCCTGCCGTTATATCTAGGGGCAGGGGTCTCCTGCTTGTATGAATTGTCATGTTCCTCATCCACAATCACCAGCCCCAGGTCAATGAAGGGCAGGAAGACCGCCGACCTGGTCCCGAGCACGATACAGTTCCCTCTCCGGACCTTTTCCACTGCATGGGAACGGGCGGAAGAAGTCATTCTGGAATGAAACTGGACCAGCCTCTCTCCGAATACCTCGGCCAGCCTGTTTCCCAGCTGCCTGCTGACAGCGATCTCGGGAATCAGGTAGAGGACGCTCTTTCCTGCGGCCAGCGGATCGGCAGCCAATGTGATATAAATCTCGGTCTTGCCGCTTCCCGTGGCTCCGTGAAGAAGTGCCGGCGTCCCTGCTGAAGAGAAGAATTTCCCGATCTCCTCAAGGCAATTCCTCTGGGCGGCGCTGAGTGAAGGCAATCTGCCAATCATTGCGCCTTCAGGCCCGGAAACGGCAGCCCCGGAGTCAATCCTGAGCGGAAGGGATCTCAATTCCTCCTCCGCCCTGGTCAACGCCGCCAGACACTTCTCCTTGGTCTCTGGACGCACAGCCTTGTCATACAGAGCCTTGCGCCTTTCGACCATTGCCTCCAGCCTTTCCCGTTTCGCAGCCAGCGCCTCATTCTTCCGCCTGATTCTCTCCTCGTTCCTCAGCCGACACCTGGAAAGGACCAGCTCGCCGTCATTTTTCAGGGAAGGATAGGCGGCCTTGCAGACCTCCCCAACCGTACACATATAATAATCCGACACGAAGCGCCA